>NZ_LWGF01000980.1:0-1196 GCF_001635355.1 Oleiphilus sp. HI0125 | reverse complement strand
CGCATTACTCAAAAAGATATCGAAATGTTTACTCAAGGGCCCTAGGAACTTTTCATACACCAAGCCGTTAAATCCATTGCCATGAAGAAAATGAATCACCGGTTTTCCAGTTGGAGGGGTGTAATGTCCACGCAAAGTAAAGCCTGCAGAGACGGTGTATTGCCATGGTTCCAAACCATGAATATACGAAGAGACTTGTTGGGCCAAGTGACTACCTATGAGTGATTAATGCCTGATATTTCTTTTTCAATGAATGAGTCATTTCATTGCTAATCGCATCCAGCGACTCTAAAGAAACAGGAGGATAATAATGCGAGCGGTAATGGTTCACAAATTTTAGTGTTAAAAAACCATCAAACCACTGGTGAAAGGCACTCTCAAATTGGCTTGGTGTATTCACTTGACGATGAGCATGCTGACAAAACGTATCAAAGCCTAAGTATTTCAGCGTGTCCAATAGTTTAGTGTTTTTGGATAAAGCGCCAATAAAACTCGGCATGATACGCTCCATCTCACCCAATAAAATCGCCTGTTCTAAGGAATCATATAAGTACTTAAGATCTGCGAATGTCTTAGGAGAATCGAAGCCGTAGTCATCGCCTTGGTTGTGCTCATGCTTCATTTTTTCCAAGGATTGGCCAGTACCAAAGGGGACTCGTGAACTTAATCTGCCAGCCACACTCACAACAGGAGATTCTATACTTTCAACACCATGTAATTTGGCCAGTTTATTGAGCAGATAAAAGTCTTCTCCAGCTGATTTTTTAGGTACACCTCGAACCCGACAGTAATCGTCCACATCAATCACTATGATCGAACCAAGCGCTATATATCCGTAAGGAGACCCTGATGCTTTCAAGCGTTCAGCGACATAATGCAGTTTAAAATCATACAAAGCGCTTTCCCTAGCTAGCCCCTGCTCTGCCTGATGTTCAACACCTAAAACACATGCACTAGGACGGCTTTCAAAAGATGGGAGGTCAAAATAATCTGAGGGCAAGATAGCGTCAGCATCACTAAAATACAGCCAAGTAGGTATATGGTTTGAGAGCTGCGCGATAACTATATCTGCCCCAATTTTTCGCGCCAAGCCTACTGCTTTTTTAGCAGGTAATAGACGAGTTTGAGCGCAGTGATCAATGATTATTAATCGATGCCAATCATTTAACCTTGCAAGATAAATATGTGGATTTAAA
>NZ_LWGF01000979.1:0-529 GCF_001635355.1 Oleiphilus sp. HI0125 | reverse complement strand
CAATTAGCGGAACCAACAATTAAATCCCGCTTTTTAGAACAATCTGGCATTTCACTAACAACACTGTTTGAAGATCTGACCGGCCAAGGCTATCCAGCAAAGGCTACAAAAGAATATCTAAAACGTGCTGCCGATTGCTTCGACGAACTCTATTGTGACGGCGAAGATATCCGAGCGATCATTGGCGCCAAAGCATGGTTTATGGATCAAGTTCTTAACGCTCTCTGGTCACGTTACGCGTTTGATCAAGATAATTTTTCTCTGATCGCTGTTGGTGGATATGGTCGCGGAGAGTTACAGCCTCATTCAGACATTGATCTTCTTATTCTTGCAAAAGATCAGATCCCCACTGAATCTGAAAGCGATCTAAGCAGCTTCATTACTCTGCTGTGGGACCTGTCGCTCGAAATAGGACATAGTGTTCGTACAATCGACGAATGTATTGAGCAAGCAAGCCTAGATGTAACGATTGCAACAAATCTTTTAGAGACTCGAACAATTTCCGGCGCCGAGTCATTAAAATCAACAC
>NZ_LWGF01000978.1:0-21078 GCF_001635355.1 Oleiphilus sp. HI0125 | reverse complement strand
GTATATTAATTCACCGGGTGGGTCAGTTACTGCGGGGATGTCAATTTACGATACGATGCAGTTTATCAAGCCTGATGTTTCGACTTTATGTATTGGTCAAGCTTGTAGTATGGGGGCATTTTTATTAACGGGTGGTGCAAAAGGAAAGCGCCATTGTTTACCGAATTCAAGAATGATGATTCATCAGCCGCTTGGTGGATACCAAGGGCAGGCAACTGATATCGAAATACACACAAAAGAAATTTTGACGATTCGCGATAAGTTGAATCGTATTATGTCGCATCACACGGGGCAGGATCTTGAGACGATCGCGCGCGATACCGATCGTGATAATTTCATGGATGGCTCTGCGGCGGTCGATTATGGTTTAATTGATTCCGTGATCGAGAAGCGATAAGTATTAATATACCTGGCAGCGCTTGGTAGGCAGGGATGCTCGTTAACCAGTGTTGCGTGTAACAAATCAGGAATGGGAAAAAAAATGTCAGACGAAAAAAACGGTAAAGGCGAAGATAACGGTAAATTGCTTTACTGTTCGTTTTGCGGAAAAAGTCAGCACGAAGTAAGAAAGCTTATTGCGGGCCCGTCCGTCTTTATATGTGATGAGTGCGTAGACTTATGCAACGACATCATTCGTGAAGAAATTCAAGAGAGTACTGGGGAAGAGAGCAGCGATAGGCTTCCGGTTCCACAAGAAATCAAAACTACACTTGATGATTATGTTATTGGCCAAGACAGAGCCAAGGTTGTTCTGTCGGTTGCTGTATATAATCATTACAAACGATTGAAGTATGGTAGTGGCAAGTCTGATATAGAACTTGGCAAGAGTAATATTCTGCTCATTGGTCCTACAGGTAGTGGTAAAACTTTACTAGCTGAAACGCTTGCCCGTTTACTTAATGTTCCTTTTACAATCGCTGATGCTACGACTTTGACGGAAGCGGGTTATGTTGGTGAGGACGTTGAAAACATTATTCAAAAGCTTCTTCAGAAGTGTGATTACGATGTTGATAAGGCGCAGCGAGGCATCGTTTATATCGATGAGATCGATAAGATTTCGAGAAAGTCAGACAATCCATCCATTACTCGAGATGTGTCCGGCGAAGGTGTTCAGCAAGCTCTTTTGAAGTTGATCGAAGGTACTGTCGCTTCTGTGCCTCCGCAAGGTGGACGTAAGCACCCGCAGCAAGAGTTTTTACAGGTTGATACCTCTAATATTCTATTCATTTGTGGTGGTGCGTTTGCTGGTTTGGATAAGGTTATTCAGGATCGATCTGAGAAAAGTAGTATTGGTTTCAGTGCGACAGTTAAAAGCAAAGAAACGACAAAATCGGTTGGCGAGACTTTGTCTGATGTCCAGACAGAAGATCTAGTTCGATATGGTTTGATTCCCGAGTTTATTGGTCGCTTGCCAGTTGTGGCGACGCTCAACGAATTGGATGAAGATGCATTGATGCAAATTCTAACTGAACCAAAGAATTCGCTCACTAAGCAGTATCAGCAATTGTTTGAAATGGAAGGTGTCGAAGTTGATTTTCGTGAAGATGCGCTTAGAGCGGTCGCACGACAATCAATGGAGCGAAAAACGGGAGCTCGAGGATTGCGTTCAATATTAGAAAATGTATTGCTCGATACCATGTATCACATACCATCTGAAGATGGTATAAGCAAGATTGTGGTAGATGAGAGTGTGATAGAAGGCGAGACTGATCCTATTCGCATTTACGACAATAAAGATCAGGCGAAAGCAATGCCTGAATAATTCTGTCTTAGTATTTGATTAAAAAACCAGCCAATCGGCTGGTTTTTTCGTATTTAAAAATGATTTCTTTTTTTGTTGGACTAGCCTCCTTGTAAATATGCTGTTTGCCCATATCTACAAAATATTCACGCGAGTAGGAGATGCAATTAATGAGTGAGATAGAAAATAAGGTTGAAAATGAAGTGGTAGGTTTACCTATGTTGCCGCTTCGAGATGTAGTTGTATTTCCGTCTATGGTTGCGCCTTTGTTTGTGGGTAGAGAAAAATCTATTCAAGCATTGGAGGCCGCTATGGAAGCGGGTAAAAAACTCCTTCTTGTAACTCAAAAAGAAGCTAATCATGAGGATCCGGGCATCGATGAGTTGTATCGCGTTGGAACGCTCGCCACCATTTTGCAAATGCTCAAATTGCCGGATGGTACAGTAAAAGTTTTGGTTGAGGGTGAAAAGCGAGTTGTCGTTGATGCGATTAATGAAGAAGAGTTCGTCTCAGCGCAAATACATGACCTTGTTGAAAATATTCCTGAGGGTGTTGAGCTTCAAGCGCTGGCGAGTGCGTTGGTTAGTGAGTTTGAAAAATTCGCTAAGGTTAGTAAGAAGGTTCCGAATGAAGTCGTGAGCACATTGTCCTCGATTGAAGAGCCTTTGCGTTTGATTGATACGATTGCGACACATTTAGAGATGAAGATCTCAGATAAGCAGGAAGTATTGGAAGAGTCAGATGTTGTTCAGCGTGTTGAGTTTCTACTTGCTGTTATTGAAGGAGAGGTTGATCTTATTCAGGTAGAAAAACGCATTCGTGGACGCGTTAAAAAGCAAATGGAAAAGAGTCAGCGAGAGTACTACTTGAATGAGCAGATGAAAGCTATTCAAAAGGAAATGGGTACTCTTGGAGAAGGTGGCAACGAGTTTGAAGAATTAGAAAATAAAATTGCGACTGTTGGCTTAAGTGCAGACGCAAAAGAAAAAGCTGAGAGCGAGCTTAAGAAGCTAAAAATGATGTCGCCAATGTCATCAGAAGCATCGGTTGTTCGCGGCTATATTGATTGGCTTGTTGGTATGCCTTGGAAGAAGCGTAGTAAGGTAAGAAACGACCTAGCTAAAGCGAGAGAAATTCTTGATAGTGACCATTATGGGTTAGAGGAAGTAAAAGATCGTATTCTCGAATATTTGGCGGTTCAAGGGCGTGTTAAAAAATTAAAAGGCCCTGTGTTATGTCTTGTGGGTCCTCCAGGTGTAGGTAAAACTTCATTAGGTAAATCGATAGCAAAAGCCACAAATCGAAAGTTTACACGTGTTGCTTTGGGTGGTGTTCGTGATGAGGCAGAAATACGTGGTCACCGTCGTACCTATATTGGGTCAATGCCGGGTAAATTGGTCCAGAAAATGACCAAGATCGGTGTTAAGAATCCGATGTTCCTTTTGGATGAGATCGATAAAATGGGGATGGATCATCGTGGTGATCCAGCATCTGCCCTATTGGAGGTTTTAGATCCCGAGCAAAACTCAACGTTTAGCGATCATTACCTAGAAGTCGATTACGATTTGTCTGATGTGATGTTCGTTTGTACGTCCAACTCGATGAATATTCCGCCGGCATTGCTGGATAGAATGGAAGTAATTCGAATTCCTGGTTATACCGAGGATGAGAAGTTGAATATTTCCGAGCGTTATTTAATTCCTAAGCAAGTCAAGGATAATGGGCTTAAAGAGGGAGAGCTTATAATCGACGAGTCAGCAGTGCGCGATGTTGTTCGATACTATACGCGAGAGGCTGGAGTGCGTGGCTTAGAGCGTGAAATTGCAAAGCTGTGCAGGAAGGTTGTTAAGCAGATTGCCCTCAAAGAAGTAAACGGCCAGTTGCGTGTCGACGCAGATAATCTGTCTGACTTTTTAGGCGTAAGGAAGTTCAGTTACGGTAAAGCGGATGTCGAGGATCGTATCGGGCATGTAACCGGATTAGCTTGGACTCAGGTAGGCGGTGAGTTGCTCACAATAGAGTGCTCGAGTGTTGTCGGTAAGGGTAAAGTTGTTCGAACGGGTTCTCTTGGTGATGTAATGCTAGAGTCTATTCAGGCAGCTATGACGGTTGTTCGTAGCCGAGCCGATGCATTGGGTATTGATGCCAATTTCCATGAGACTAACGATGTGCATATTCATGTGCCAGAAGGTGCGACTCCAAAAGATGGGCCAAGTGCTGGTATTGCCATGTGCACAGCGATGGTATCTGCGTTTTCAGGAGTGCCTGTGAAGGCCGACGTCGCGATGACAGGAGAGATCACGCTTAGAGGTCAGGTTCTTGCGATTGGGGGCTTGAAAGAAAAGCTGCTAGCTGCGCATCGAGGTGGAATAAAAACCGTATTGATTCCGCATGAGAATGAGAAGGATCTCAAAGAGGTGCCTGAAAACATTAAAGAGTCTTTAGATATCATTCCAGTTAAATGGATTGATGAGGTGCTCGATATTGCTCTCGCATATGCGCCGGAAGGTCAAGCGGATTCCTCATCAAAAGGCCAAAAAGGGCAGAAAAACAAAACAAAAGGCTCAGATCGCAGAATAAATACGCATTAGCGTAAATGCTGCCTTGACAGTGGTTTTAGACAGTTGGTATAACTTGTTTCGTCGTCTGGCAGCAGTATTCTAGCGGGCTCTGAGACCACTCAATAGAATTTCTAAAAAGTTAGAACTCTATACTAAGAAGAATTAGATCGCGTCTTAATTAAATAAGAAATGCGTCCAACATCTAACAACGTAAACCAAATTAAACTAAGGGGTTTAGTGTGAACAAATCTGAACTTATCGATGCAATTGCAGATTCAGCAGACATTTCAAAAGCAGCAGCAGGACGTGCGGTAGACGCGTTCGTTGATTCAATCACTGGTGCTTTAAAAGGCGGCGATCAAGTAACGCTTATCGGTTTCGGAACTTTTTCTGTAAAAGATCGTGCAGCTCGTACTGGTCGTAACCCACAAACTGGTGCGGAAATCCAAATCGCAGCAGCAAAAATTCCAAGCTTCAAAGCTGGTAAGGCTCTTAAAGACGCTGTTAACTAAGCGTTTGCCTGAAAGTAGCCGAGAGGCTACTCGTCGAAAAGGCGTGTTCTTAGGAATGCGCCTTTTTTGTAAATATCGTCACTAATAAAGTGATAATCATAAAGTTTAAGTAGTTATTTCAGAGGGCATTATGCTTCAAGACGTTCGTCAAGGTATGCAAGGTACCACAGCGAAAGTAATCGTTTGGGCGATTGCTATTACATTTGCGCTGTTTGGCGCTGAATCCATTGTTGGTGGTATCAGTGGAGAGCCAGAGGTTGCAGAAGTGAATGGTGAGGGCATTCCAGAGTCGGCGTTTCAGATCGCAGTAGAGCGAAAAAAACGTCAGCTTTTGATGCAGATGGGCGACGCAGCTGATCCGGATTTGATTGATGATGGACTTCTCGGTCAGTCAGTGCTTGATGGAATGATTCAGGAAAAAATTCTCGAACAAGACGCTTCAGATAAAGGTTTATTCATATCTGTTCAGATGGTGGACGAGTACATTCGAAATATGAGTGAATTTCAAATTGACGGGCAGTTTAGTAATGAAAGAATGCAGTCAGTTTTAGGTTCAGCTGGATTTTCTTTAAATACGTTCAGAGAAAGCTTGGCTAAACAGTTTGTCTTAGATCAGAGTCGTTCAGCATTTTTGGGCTCTTCATTTGTATTAGACGCTGAAGAAGAATCTTTGTTGAAGCTTGATCGTCAGACGCGTGACTTTGGAATGGCGGTATTAGACTCCTCACAATTTTTAGATCAAGTGTCGGTGTCAGATTCGGATGTTGCTAGTTACTACGAAAGCAATCAGGAGTTGTTTAAGAAACCTGAGAGCGTAGATGTGTCTTATGTTGTATTGCGTCAATCTGAGCTAACAGATGTTGAAGTGACAAGCGAAGAGATCAAGGCTCGCTATGATCAAGAGATTCAAGATTTTGTGGGAGAAGAAGAGCGTAACGCTTCTCACATATTGATTGCGATTACCGAAGAGTTGGATGAGTCATCAGCACTAGCAAAAGCGCAGGAATTGAAAGCACGAATTGACGCGGGTGAAGATTTCGCAGAAATCGCGAAACAAGAATCTGCTGATGAGGGCTCTGCCGAAAATGGTGGTGAGTTGGGTTATTCTGCTAAAGGCGTATATGTTTCTGGATTTGAGGATGCTCTTTTCGCACTTGAGGAAGGTGCTGTTTCTGAGCCGGTTAAGACGGAATTTGGTTATCACGTTATCAAACTTCTTGATATTCAAGTTAACGAGCCTCCAGCACTTGCGGATCGCGCCTTAGTGATCGAGGAAGAAATTAAGCAAGAAAAACTATCTAATTTATATGTGGATTTGAGCCAGCAACTTGCTGACATTAGCTATTCTGCACCTGATCTAATTGATCCGTCTGAGGAGTTAGGGTTGGAGATTAATCAGTTGGCTGGTGTTTCTCGACTTACTCAAGATGCTGTGTTTTCTAATGTGAAAGTGCAAAGGGCTCTTTTTAATGAAGAAAATCTTTCGGGCGAAAATAATAGCGAACTGATTGAGCTTGAAGAGGGCGTAGCGGTCGTTTTTAAAGTGGAAGATTATCATCCGGAGTCAATCAAGCCTCTCGACCAAGTGCGTGATCAGGTTGTAT
Source organism: Oleiphilus sp. HI0125 (assembly GCF_001635355.1). Taxonomy (NCBI): domain Bacteria; kingdom Pseudomonadati; phylum Pseudomonadota; class Gammaproteobacteria; order Oceanospirillales; family Oleiphilaceae; genus Oleiphilus; species Oleiphilus sp. HI0125. The sequence goes on along the minus strand of NZ_LWGF01000978.1, from coordinate 14,660 downwards.
CTCAGTTAGAGTCTGAGAAGTCCAGAGACTATGCGGCATCTATTGGAAAGGCATTTGTCGATCGCGTTGAAGCTGGCGAAAAGGCAGAAGCGGTAGCTGCTGATATGGAGCTTGACTGGCAGTTAAAGACCGATGTGCGTCGTGACAACGCGTTTGTTGATGCAAGCTTGTTGTTCAAGGTGTTTGCAATGCAAAAACCGGATGATGGTGAAAGTACTGTAGCTGGCTTTGATTTAAACTCTGGAGAGTTTGCGTTGGTGGCTTTGACTTCTGCTAACGAGGGTGATCTCTCGGATATCACAATTATCGAGAAGCAGGGTATTAAGGGCTCTCTTGGGGCGAGTTATGGCGGTACCGATTACGCTGCATACATGATGAGTGTCGAGTCTTCAGCTGAAGTTGAGAAACTGTAGTCAACTTGGTTAATTTAGACGGGAGCAAATGCTCCCGTTTTTTGTTTGCCCATATAGATTGAGTACTGGTTATCTTTAAAATAAAGTGAATTGCGGTATCGTGCGATTCCAAAATAACACTAAGTTTTATTTGGGTTTTTCGTTGGTTTGGCGAAGCCCTATCGGAAGCATCAATGGTTTTAGTTACGACTGCGTCAGTATTGTTTCTAAACTTGCTATTAGGCTTTAAGGAAGTAGAGCCTCACGAGCAGGGATTAGTGTATTACGGGTTTGATAATTCTAATGACAAACCAGAAAAGTTCTTTTTTGAAGAAGTTGAACCATATTCTGAAATTAAGTTTCGAAATATTGTTCGACAAGCATACGACTACAGCTGTGGTTCGGCCGCATTAACCACAATTCTACAACATTATCTCGGGCGTAATTTCCAAGAACGTCAGGTGATGGAAGGACTGCTTCACTACGGGGAGAATGAAAGAATCGTAGAGCGTCGTGGTTTTTCGATGCTTGATATGAAGCGACTTGTTACAGCATTGGGATTTCCTGCAGGTGGCTTTCGGGCTGAAATGCAAGACTTAATTGATTTGGATCATCCGGCAATTGTTCCTATTCAATACTCCGGATTTAAGCATTTCGTGGTGGTTAAAACAGTTAAGGATGATCGTGTGTTTATCGCTGATCCATCTAAAGGGAACTTAACTTTCACGATTGATCGATTTAAAGAAGCTTGGGATCAAAACGTATTGTTTGTTGTGTTTCCAGGTGACACTAAGCCAGTTGATGGATTGGAATTGAGAGAAGAAGATTTACGGTTTATTGATGAGCAAACTCTATCTTTGCAAGCGTTCCAAGAATATCCGGATTATTTCGATATGCGCCAGTGGAGAGTGCAGAACGAAATTGAACGTTTAAAGAATAACTCTCCAGAAGATATTGCGAATGGAGCGCCTATAGTCGAGAACACGACTAAGACGCTGCATTACCGTAGAAATTAATATAAAGCGAACGAAGCGAGTATTAACAAGGATTTTCTCATGGCTGTATGGTTACGGCTGATAGCGGCTTCTGTGTTTCTAGCAGGAGTTAGCCTAGATGTTTTGGCAGAAGAAAAGTCATCTACTGATAGAGCGCGTGAAGCACTCGCGCAACAAGGTGACGATGAGAGCGAAACCGCTCAACTTGAAGAGGTGTTTCAGGCAGCAGAGAAGCGCTATTCGATGCTTAAATCTGGCGGAAAATCGCTCTCTTATTCATTTAGTTACTCATATACGTCTGATTCGAGAATTGACCTAGAGGTTGTCAATAACGTAATTCGTAACTTAGATGTTAACCCCACCGCCACGCATAGTATGACGAATAGTTTTAGCTTTGCTTATGGTATTTTAAACAACGTTACGATCAGCACCAATATCCCTTTGTCTACTCGTTATGACACCACTCGAGAGCTGTCAGTTACTGACTTTGGTGATATTAGTTTGGGATTACGTTGGCAGCCTTTTGCTTATGTCCCAGGAAGGCCGACTATAACAGTAAATTCTTCCCTGAGTACCAAAACGGGTGTTAGCCCATATGAGATAAACCCTCAGCGCAGACTGTCCACTGGTAGTGGTACATATAGTTTCAGTACTGGCGTTAATGCATCAAAAGTATTGGATCCGGTAGTGGTATTTGGCTCTGTAAATGCGGGTTATTCATTTGAGCAAAATGGTTTGAACCAAGTTCGAGGTGGACGAGTGCTCAAAGCGGTCCATAACGGACAAAGTTTTTCATTCTCTGGTGGGTTTTCTTACTCGTTGTCTTATGACACCTCATTAAGTATCTCTACTAACGTAAGCTACAACACTGCAACGAATTTGTATTTTACCGACGGAACAAATGCTGAAACACAAGACTCAGCCAGTGGTTCGATGAATATGTCGTTAGGTATTCGTGTTGATCCGACCACAATTATCAATACAAGTTTTGGTTTTGGTCTGACGGAAGATGCGTCTGATTTTAATTTAGGATTCTCTTTGCCGATTAACATCGGTGCGTGGACTTGGTAAGTTCACAATCGGAGCGAATGTGAGAGAGTTTACAAAACCAATCCAGCGAGCGTTTGTTGCGCTGACAACGGTCATGCTCGTTTTTCCACCTCAATTGCTAGCGCAGGTTGGTAATGGCATTACTATAGATAGTCGTGCTATGTCTTTGGGTAATGCGGTCGTGGCAGATCGTGATCCCAGTATTGCAGCGGTGTACCACAATCCTGCAGGTCTGACTAACTTGAAAGACCGTCAGTTCGAAGTTGATCAATATATTATCGGTCTTGATTTAGATGCTGCTTACATTGCTGGAGATGATTACGAAATCTTTGGTCTAGAGGGGACCGGTTTTAACACTTATGACCCATCCGTTCCTAGGGATCCAGTCGTTGGCGGTGATGGCTACGGAGAAAGCCATACAAGTAAACCAGCGATTTACATTCCAGGATTTGGCCTTCAGCAATGGGTATGGAGTGGTCCCGCACCTTTGCCGTTCCAGTTTGGTTTTTCTGTCAATGAGCCAGGATCAAAATTTACATTCGCTGCAAAAAACTACATGCACTCTCCGTTGGGACTTTTTAAAGACGCTGAAGACCCAGGGACATTCTTAGGTAAAGAGGCTGCTATTCAGAGGTATACTTTTTTCTCTCCAGCTGTTGGCTATGAAATTAGTGACGAATGGTCGGTAGGCGCAGGCATACAACTCTCGCATCAAGGTTTTGCTATCGCGCAGAATAACCGTGCGCCAAACTTCTTGATCGCAGTAACCGAGATCTTACAGGATGCGTTCGCATGTGAGTTCGACAAACCTATTGGTAAGCGTCGGGATCCATTGCAGCCATTCTTATCCTTGTGTCAGGGGAATATTGGACCTTGGGATAGCGTAGGACGCATAGATATCGATATGCAGCAGTCATTGTCGCCTACTTATAATCTAGGTGTTCTCTGGGAGCCTACTGATTGGTTCTCTTGGGGAGCTTCTTATATGACGGGTGCCGAGATGGAGTTGCGCGGCACTTTCCTTATGGATTATACCGATGAATGGACTGCGTTCTGGCAGGGCTTCAACGGCTCGATTATTGGAGCGATAACCGCTGCGATACTTGGCTTGCCTAGAGGGGTGCCATTCGAGGCTGGTAATATCTATATGGACTATGAAATACCGCAAACATTCAAGAGTGGTATTAGTATGCGGGTTCATCCTGAATGGACCGTTAATCTTGACGCGACTTGGACAGACTGGAGTGTTTGGGATGAATGGACATTTCATTTTGATCGCCCCTTAGAGTTACTGACTACTGCCCGTCTTTTATCTGGTTTGGTGACCGAAGATTCGTTAACTCTGCCATTAGGTCTTGAAGATACTTGGCACTATGGCATTGGGATTACCCAGCATGTGAACTCGCGTTTAGACATCCGTTATGGACTGGAGCTTAGAGACTCGCCTGTCGGTAAGGATGTTTTTGGGCCTGTGCCAGTCGGTGATATGAAACACTGGGGCATAGGCTTTGGTTATAAATGGGACAAGCAAACTAAAGTTGGGGCGAGCATGTTTTACATGCAGTCGGTCGATTACATTCCCAACAATACGAGTTGTAACCTAAACTGTACTAACTTCACTAACGTGGTGTACAACCCTTATGCGGGGCTAGATGTTAAATTCTCGTCTAGAATCTACGGTATCGGGCTACAGTTCAAAAGACAGTTCTAATATGCTGCTTAGAATCTCTTTCATAATTCTTCTGTTACACGCGTCAAGCTTAGTGCATGCTAAGCGTTATGTTGTGTCTGACGATGCTTTTGGAAGCACGAGTGCAACGCCTCTTTCCGAGTTGAGTGAATCTGAAAAGTCTCGTCTTGAAGAAAGGGAATCTTCAGCGGTATCAGAGCCTGATAGTCCTACTGAAAGCTCTGCTAGGGTGAGTGACAGCTTAGCTCAAGATCCTATATCGGAGTCAGAAGCTTTGTCAGATGACCAATCACAACAAAGTGTAAGCCAACCCTCAATCATTGAACCGAATAGCTATTCAAGCGATTCTTCTGTTCCCTCAAATGTGCCTGATGCTAATTCTGTTGCAGAACAAGAAGCTGAAAATCCTTTTGAAAGAGAGTTGAGGTTGTCTCAGGAGAATGAGACAGATGAGGTCATTCGGCGCTTAAGAGCGAATGAGGGACGAAATGCGTATGATGCAACGAAAGTCAATCCTGCTGAGTTTGTAGACAGTGAAGATCTTCTTCAAGGCAATGTAGATAGCGATGGCGATCGTCCATTCTTTGTTACGTTTGATGGTACTGGTGAGTCGAGTGTTATTTTTTACAGCCCGCAGGTGATTAAGGAAGAAATAGAAAGACGTAAAACCAATGAAAGTGTCAGCAAAGCAACTGTTCATTCGGTAGAGGATGTTAATCAGTCTATTTCACTTCCTGACAATGCCGATCCAAACGTTGCTAGAATTTTGTCCTTAGGCGAGGCTGATAGCTACTTCGAGCGTTTTAATACGCGTTGTTGTAACAAAATTCCGAATGTTGGTGTGTTACAGCTAAGGTCTGACAAGAGCTTACATGTCCCTATTGGCCAAGACGACTTCTCTTATCGATTCATTGATGGCGATAGTCGCTATCGTTTGGTCCGTGTGCCGAATTTAAAGAAAGACTATTTACTCACTGTAAAAACCTTTGTGAAGGGATATAAACAGTATGGGATAAAGCATGGAGCTTTTATTCCTCAGATTGTGATGCTCGATCGAGATAAAAATGTAACACGTGTGATAAGTGATATTTCTGCTACTTCGCATGCTGAAACGTGGTCTAGCTATGGCTATCTAAAATCTGTTATCGAAGTAAAACAGACGGATGTCGATGCAGAAACCATGCTGTTGGTCTATACGAGAGCCAAAGATCTGCGAACAGTATCAGTGGTTGAAGATAGCTCGGGGTCTTGGGAAGTAAAACATATGGAAATTGGCTCTCTAGAGCTAGAGATTCCCCTAAATCAGATTTACCCTTAGAAAATCAAGCGGCGTGTTTAACAACGTTGTTGTCCTAACCAATTAAATATATGAGCCTGGACTAGAGGAAGATTGGTACCACCGATCGTCCAATGGCAAACTCCCTCCATCAGTTGAAGTGTTGCCTTGTTTTGAAATAGAGATTTAATCTTTAGTTGCAGTGCTGGCGGGGTAATTCGATCTTCTTTTCCGGATAAAATAAGAATCGGGCAATCTATTTTTGTCGGGTCTACTTTCGTCGGTGGGTTAGAAAGAACAAACCACATACCAATCTCTGTAGACGCTTGTCCGGACTCCAGTGTCGATAGTGTAAAAATATCTTCTTGAGTTCTTTCTGTTTGGGTATTGGCAATGCCGTATTGCACATTACGAAGCGTCAGTTCGGTTGTTTTTTTCCATAGCGGAAATTTGAATAAATTGTGACCAAATGAACGGATAACAGATAAGCTCCATCCATTAATACCCGCTGGCGCTGCACTCGATAGTAAGACTAAGCGATGAATTTTTTTCTCTTGGGCAACAAGTTGTGCAATGAGTCCGCCCATAGAGTGGCCAACAAGAATTGGTACTTCATCAAGCTCGTCAATATAACTTGTTACGAACTCAACATAATCTCTGATGCTTGTAGTCGCTAATTGCGCTTTCGTTGTTGATGTATGGCTATCCTTAGGGATGTGAAAAGGCAGATCAGGCGTGTGGGTCTCATACCCTTCAGACTCAAAGGTTCGCTTTAATTCAGATAGGGTATCACCCGTACTCCACATACCATGAATGATAACCACGGGAGGGAAACTCATATCGTACATAAAGCGACCTCTGTCTTAGTCATTTTAATTATTAAGCGGCTTTATTCTTAATCGAAGACTCAACGGAAGCATTATTCTTGCTCTCGAATTTCATAAACTCATCCGCTACTGGATGATTCAACAATATTTTTTTGTCTTTCGCGTAATTCATTTCTAAGCGCCATGGGCCTGCTTTACCTTGACGTGGCAACATATGCTTAGCACGTTGAGCATAGCCAGGTTCAAAGCCGTCTAAAATTCCTTCCGAAGCTTTGTTGTCTCCGTTATCTGTCGGAGTGGCTACTACATGACCTTGACTATCCATGTGTTTTATTAGCCTGCAAATATAACGGGACGCAATGTCACATTTAAGTGTCCAAGGTGCATTTGTGTATCCAAACACCCAAGAAAAATTTGGTATACCTTCTATCATAACGCTCTTGTACGTCATTTTTTCAGATAATGGGCTCGCTTCTGCATTAATCGTCAGATTTAAACCTCCCATCATTTGAAGGTTAAGCCCCGTCGCCGTTACGATGATATCGGCTTCCAATTTTTCTCCAGATTTCAAAATTATGCCGTTTTCACTAAATCGATCTATTTCATCCGTCACAACACTCGCTTTTTTGTCTCTTATTTTTGCGAAGAAGTCACCATCAGGTGCTGCACATAGACGTTCTTCCCATGGGTTGTAGCGAGGCGAATAATGTTTCGTATCGACATTTTCTCCGAGCTCTTTTTTGACATTTTTCATTAGGAGCTTTCGCATAAAATTCGGCCATTTCATACTGACAGCGTACAGTGCTCTTTGAATCAAGATGTTTCGCTTACGAGTGATCAAATATGCCCAAGAGTCAGGCATAATTTTGATCATAAAGCGCGCGATTTTGTCTGTGTCAGGTAATGACATAATGTAGGTAGGAGAGCGTTGGAGCATCGTAACGTGCGCTGCTGTATCGGCCATGGATGGAACGATTGTGATCGCAGTTGCTCCACTACCAATGACAACTACTTTCTTACCGCTGTAGTCATAGTTCTCAGGCCAGTGTTGAGGATGAAGAACTTCGCCTTTGAATCTATCTTCGTCTAAGAACTTGGGTTTATAACCTTGATCATAGTCGTAATATCCCGTGCAATTTAAAAGGAATTGGCACGTGAAGTTCTCCGTTTTTTGAGTTTGCTCATTTAGAGCAGAGAGTTCCCATTTTTGAAGTGTTGAAGACCAGTTGGCACTGATTATCTTGAGGCCGAACTTTACCTTCTCGGTGATGCCGAATTCTTGCGCTGTATCGTTTACATAGTTTCTTATGTCTGGACCTTTAGCTAACACAGTGTCAGAGAACCAGGGTTTGAATTGGTAGCCAAAACTAGTCATGTCTGAATCTGATCGAATGCCAGGGTATTTAAATAAGTCCCAAGTTCCGCCCATTGTTTGTCTTCGTTCAATGATTGCTAAAGACTTATCAGGACATTCTCTCGATATGTGGCAGGCGCTGCCAATTCCTGATAGTCCAGCGCCAATAATAATCACATCGAAATGTTGTTCTGTCATTTTTCTTATCCTGTTTAATCAAGTAACCACGAACGACTAGTATGCTTGAGAACACAGAGCCTGGCTTTGTTATTGCCAAGATAAGAATTGATATTTTTGTACGGCGCAGTTTATGTGACGTTTTTGGCTAACAAACCTTTCAGCAGTGCGGTCTCTGAAATGTGACTTACCTCGTTAAATGGCAAACTGACTTTGTATCCTGAACCAAGTGCTTCCTCACAATGGTTGCCATTTTTACTCAGTTGCATGTCATTGGCGGAAATTTCAATGTTTCCTTCTGGTGTAAGCAAGGTAAGTTTGTCGTTAATTCCGAACTTATTTTGTGCAATAAAATGGATGCGGCTCTGCTCTTTGTCGATACTCACTAAATCAGCCACAAATAATTGTTTCTCGGACCGAGAATTACCTGTTTCATAATTCTGGTATTCATCGGGCAAGTGACGTCGGTAAAAGCCTTCTGTGTATTTACGATTCGCCATGCCTTCAAGCTCGTTCATTAACCCCATGTTGAACTCTTTACCGGTGAGCGCATTGTTAATGGCTTGTCGGTATACTTGAGCTGTTCTTGCCGCGTAATAATAAGATTTCGTTCGACCTTTTATCTTCAAAGAATCTGCGCCGATATCTATCAAACGTTTCACATGTTGAACTGCTCGAAGATCTTTCGAGTTCATGATGTAAGTGCCATGCTCATCTTCATAGGCAGGCCTATATTCACTAGGTCTGCCTTGTTCTTGAAGCAGGTAGATTGGCGAAGAGTTTATCCTAGCCGTATCCCCAATATCACTGGGGTCAAAGGTTTGTATTCCGGGAGCTTTAGCGATGATGTCGCCTTCAATTGTTTCTTTCGCTTCATGCGCTTGGTATTTCCAGCGGCAACTGTTAGTACAGGCTCCTTGATTTGAGTCTCGATGGGTCGTGTAGCCTGATAGTAAGCAACGATCTGAATAGGCAATATATAACGCGCCATGAACGAAAACTTCCAACTCCATGTCGGGACAACGCTACTTAATTTCTTCTACTTCGTCGAGAGATAGTCCTCTAGATAGGATGACGCGGGTAAGTCCTTGTTTCTGCCAAAACTTTACGGTGGCCCAATTAACAGCATTAGCTTGCACAGACAAATGAATAGGCATATCGGGCCACTTCTCACGAACCATCGTGATGAGGCCGGGATCGGACATGATAATTGCATCGGGCTTCATGGCGATGACTTCTTCCATGTCACGCAGATACGTATTCACCTTGTTGTTGTGTGGACTGAGATTGCTAGCGATGAAAAACTGTTTGCCAAGTGAGTGCGCAATTTGCACCCCTTTCGCGAGATTTTCTATTTTGTTGAACTCATTTTCTCGCACGCGTAGAGAATACCGAGGCTGACCTGTATAAACGGCATCGGCGCCATAGGCAAATGCATACTCCATATTTTGAATAGAGCCTGCAGGGGAGAGTAATTCGATTGATTTCATTTGTGAGTCGCTAGTCTGTGACATAAAAATGCTCGCGATTTTAGAGGCTTATGTGCCGATACAAACTGATGTGGATCAAGACTAGTAAAGAGAGGGGGGAGTCGCGTTAAGTTTTATAGTGATTTGTCGTAAAAAGTGAAAATTATTTATGAATCAATTACAAACCTGAACGATCTCATATTTAGATGCCCGCTTATTCAATATACTCGGCAAGTTTTTATGTTTTAGGTGTTTCATGACTATTAACCCAAATAATGTATTTGCCGAGGCGCTAACAAATTATCAGCGGGGTCAGTATCAAAAAACTGCACAGCTTCTTAATACTCTGCTGCAAGCGAATATAGCCTCACCCGATATTTTTAATTTAATGGCTTCTGCGTTGTTTCGATTGGGTGATCGCGACAACGCCAAAAAGTTATATTTAGCATCATTGAAAATGAAGCCTGATTATGCCCAAACGCATGTCCACGCAGCAGGCTTTTACCGACAGATCAGCGAGTTAGATCTCGCGACTCAGCATTACGTCAAGGCATTTGAACTTGACCAAAATGATCGTGAGTCGTTAATGAATGCTGCGCTTGTTCTTCAACAGTTGGAACGTTGGGAAGCATCTGAGGAGGTCATTGAGCGTTATATTGATGCGTTCGGTGTTGGTTATGAAGTACTTATCAGAAAGTCTGTCTGTCGCTACAGTTTATATGATTACGATGAAGCCGAAGCGTTGATTGAAAAAGCCGAACTGATTAATCCAGATCAGGTTATGACGCAATATTACAGAGCTCAGGTTTACGACAAAACAAATAGAAAGGTCGAGGCTGACAGACTGTTTAGTAATTTAATAGCGCAAGGGCATGAACCTTCAAAATTTTCACTTTCGTTGTTGTGTTTCAGCATTGGAGATTGGGATCGTGCATTTGAATTATATGAAAATCGTCCCGTTGCTTTGTGGCTGAAGCAGTATTGTGAGTCTAACGGTGCGTGTTATTGGGATGGAGCTTCTGATCTAAAGAATAAGCATGTATTGGTTTATGCAGAGCAAGGATTAGGTGATCAGATTCGTTATGCGTATTTCATAAAACGATTGGTGGCGGAGGCTAAGAAGGTCTCAATTATTTATGATGCGAGGCTTTACCCAGTTATTCAGCACATGTACCCAGATGTTGAGTGTTTGGCGACTGAATCGTTAACTCCGGAAATTTTGCATGATGTATCGCCTGAATTTTGTCTTTGCGTTGGTAGTTTAGGCTTGCGATATAGTGATGGCTTATATGACTCGAAACTTCTCGAAGACGGCTTTTTTTCTTATGAGGGTGATCAGTCTGATCTTCCTGTAAAAGACAGTTCAAAACCAATCATAGGGTTATGTTGGCGAAGCATCAAAATTCTGAAAGAGAGAAACGAGTGGTATTGCACTGCGCAGGAATTTGCGCAGATGTTATCAGGTATTGAAGCGACATTTATCAGTCTTCAGTATGGGCTCAGCGATGAAGAACGTGAGGCTTTTAGATCTGAAGGGCTAGAGTTAATAGAGCTCTATGGCATTGACTTGAAAGATGATCAGGCATCACTAGCTCATATCATCTCTCAATTAGATTCGGTGGTGTCTGTTTCCACAGCGATGAGCGAGCTTGCAGGAGCTTGCGGAGTTCCTGTGCTCACATTGGCGATCGAAAACATTCGTTGGTTTATGGCTGAAAAACATGTGTCAGGCTTTTATCCTAAATCGCGTATGTACTACAAGAAAATGTTTGGAACTTGGGATGAGGCTCTTTCTCGTTTACGTTCTGATCTAATTGCTGAGGATTGCGAACGCTTATGAAGGTTGTTGCTTTTATCCCTTTTTGGATGGGGTATCACTCTCAAACCGGTGCACCGATTAATCGTGCTACCAAAAAGTTAGGCGGGCTACCGCTTATTAATTATAGCCTTAATGTTCTTGCGAGCAGCGAGCTAATAGCTGAGAGTGTTATTTTTTCGTCAAGTAATGAGATTGAAGAATACATAGAAGGGCCTTCATATTCGATCATTAAGCGACCTAAATTTTTAGATGATAATGGTATCTCGATTGAACAAATTATCGAGGAGTTTCTCAAGCTTTCAGATGCTGATGTATTTGTTCTAATGCACCCGAATAGCCCATTTATTCAGCTTGAATCGATTGAAACATGCATTCAAGAGGTTGTTGAGGGCAGGGCTGATTCAGCATTTACTGCACACACATTTAAGAAGTTTTGTTGGCACAAGGGCCGTCCACTTAACTATTCATTGGATTTACCAACACCTCAATTAAAAGACATAGAGCCAGTTATTCTTGAGCAGTCTTCGCTCTATGTCTTTACGCGGTCAATATTTGAAAAAGAACGAAAGCGGGTTGGCGGCAAAGCATATATTCATAATGTTAATCACTTTGAAGGTCATGATCTGATTGAAGATGAAGATTTTGAAATTGCTGAACTGATTGTTAACTCTGGCATGTTTTCAAACCTATCTTGATGTCAAAGGCTGATCCATACATGAGTATTATAAAAACTCTCAACGTTGAATTTGATGGACAAAGCTACCCGATCAATATCGGACGAGGTTTGCTTGAATTATTTCCAGAGCTCTTAGCTGAAAAAACTAACAACAAACAGGTGTTAATCGTTGCAGACTCATTTTTCAAAGACTCGGCTGTAAGTCGCCTTTCAAAAAACTTGGAGTCACATGGGTTCGTTGTTTTTCATTATTTTATGGATGCTGGTAAAGGTAATAAAAGTATCAATGAGGTAATGAAGATTTATGGAATCATGGAAGAAAATAACTTCCCACGTGATGCTACATTGGTAGCCTTGGGTGGCGGTGTAATTGGAGATTTAGCAGGTTTTGTAGCAAGTACTTGGCTTAGAGGAATGAATCTGGTTCATATACCTACATCTCTCATGGCAATGGTTGATAGCAGCGTTGGCGGTAAAGTTGCGATCAACTTTCGAAGAACAATCAATGCCATCGGTAACTATTATCACCCATTGATGAATCTCATTGACCTTGATTTTGTAGACACCCTGCCTAAGCGTGATTACCTCTCTGGTATTGCAGAAGTGATTAAATGCGGATTGATTGCTGATAAACATTTTTGTGACTTTCTCGTTTCAAATCATGCGCAGATCTACAATCGCGAGCAGTCTTATGTTGTTGAATTTATCTCTAGAACACTAGAAATAAAAATTGCCCATGTTAAAGGTGATACCCGAGAGGGTGGCCGAAGATTGCTTTTAAACTATGGTCACACGCTTGGGCATTCTATTGAGATCTCGACAGAACGTCATGCTAAAGAACTATATCGACACGGAGAAGGTGTCGCGATAGGTATCATGGCTGTGGCTTATATAGCGGAGAGATATTTAGATTTAGATCAAGGTATTTATCGGCAGATTGCTCATTTGCTTGAACTATATGAATTGCCAACATATGTGGATTCTGCAGCGTATGACTTTGATAGAGACGCGTTGAGAGCGTTATGCAAAAAGAACGTGCACAAAGACAAGAAACGAAAAGACAATGCCTTGAGGCTAATCTTAGTTAATAGCTTTGGTAAGGCTGAGGTATATAGTGATGTGCCAACTAGCTATATTGATGAAGCTTTTGATCATGTCATTAGATAAAAGTTTTTAAAGGAACAGGTTTTGGATGATTTAAAGGGTAAAGTGGTTGTTGTTTCTGGTGCTGGTAAAGGTATCGGTTTTGAGACAGTACTTCGTTTTCTTGAATTAGGTTGTAAGGTCGCAGCGATTACGCGTACTGAAGCAGACCTTTTAAATCTCAGCGCTTCAGCTGGCGAGAACTCAAAGCATTTATTTACGTTTTACGGTGATGTTTCAAGTGTTGATGAAGTGAATGCTTTCGCTGATGCAGTGTTCGAAAAGTATGGTCAAATAGATGTTCTAATAAATAACGCTGGAATGCGATTTAGAAAGCCATTTATTGAGATTGCATACGATGAATGGCGTAATGTCATGGATGTAAATCTTGGTAGTACGTTTTTAATGTGTCAGGCCTTTGGCAAGCATATGTTGAAGCAGAGATCAGGGAGAATCATCAATATGGCCTCCATTGTTGGTACGCTTGGTTTACCTGAATTAAGTGGATACGCAGCATCCAAGGGTGGAATTATTAGTTTGACGAAATCCTTGGCGCTTGAGTGGGCTGAATTTGGAATTAATGTAAATGTTGTTGCTCCTGGCTTCTGCGAAACGTCTTATACCGATAATTTCAAGAAGAAGACTGATCTATATCAATTTACATTAGATCGAACACCTAAAGGTCGCTGGGGACAATCTAAAGACATCGCAAATGCATGTGTCTATCTGGCTTCGTCTCTTTCCGATTATGTAACGGGTGAGGTATTGAATGTTGATGGCGGATGGAGTGCTTGGTAAAAATTATGCGTATATTAGGTGTTCTTCCGGCTCGCTATAAATCAACAAGGTTTGAGGGTAAGCCCCTAGTAAGTATCGCTGGTGTACCGATGATTAAACGGACCTGTCAGCGGGCTATGCTCTCGGATAGTTTGGATGAGGTTGTTGTTGCGACTGAAGATGAGCGTATTGAACAATACTGCCGATCTGAAAATATTCCTGTTGTGATGACTAGTGATTCTTGCCTTACAGGCACTGATCGCATAGCTGAAGTAGCCGAAATGCTTGATTATGATTTTTACATCAACATTCAAGGTGATGAGCCTGTTATAGATCCAGTTGTGGTTGATCAGTTGGTCGAGCAATACAAAAAACATGGCGATTCATATATTGCATATAACCTTTACAAGATCATTTCTGATCAAAAAGAAATACAAAGCAATACGATAGTAAAAGTAGTTNTTAATGCTTTAGACGAATTGATGTATATGTCGAGACTTCCTGTGCCATTTTCTAATGTGAAAGGTGTAGAGTCTGTTTATCGTCAACAAATTCCTGTGTATGGTTTTACCAAGCAAGCGTTAAAGGTTTTTGCAGAGCAGGGTTGCTTAGGAAAAACAATTAATGAGCAATTTGAGGACGTGGAATTACTAAGGTTCGTCGATCTTGGTTATAAGCTTAAAATGACAGAGACTACTGCTGATTCAATTGCTGTCGACGTGCCAGACGACATAAAGAAAGTGGAGCGATTTTTAAGTCAATAGACTTAGGTGTTAGAAATAAAAAAGCCCGATTGGCATATGCTAATCGGGCTTTTTTATAACTTGGTACCAGTGGGCGGACTCGAACCGCCACGCCCGTGAAGGCATCGGATTTTGAATCCGACATGTCTACCAATTTCATCACACTGGCGAAGTAGGGCGCATTATACGCATTCGCTTTTTAGGGTCAATATGTTTGCTGCGATTTGCAGCAAATAATTATCATTGGAATATTTGTTATCTATAAAAAAAGA
>NZ_LWGF01000977.1:0-48372 GCF_001635355.1 Oleiphilus sp. HI0125 | reverse complement strand
AAGAGATTCGAGAAAATGCTGGCGAATCACACGAGCAAGATGGCGTCGACCTTGAATGTAGATGACGGCCTCTATCGTGCTCATATGAGGGTTCTGCTCGCTGACACCAATGTGTTCGATATTTGCCTCGGCGCGAGTGATTGCAGATGCTAACTCGGCAATAATGCCGCGCTGTCTTTCGAGCTCAATACGCAATTCAACCGCAAATTCATCCGTAATATCCTTGACCCAAGATAGATAAAGTCGGTCTGGCGCTTTGCTAAGGCGCAGTGCTTTTTTGCACTGTTCTGCGTGAATGATAAGGCCCGCACCAGAATTTGAATCCGGTAGCCCGATGATAGGGTCGCCCGGAATTGGGTAGCAGCAGGAACTGAAGCTGACTTGCATGCCTTCTGTTCCTTTGATGATCAGTTTTTGTTTTGCAGGCTCTTCGGTTTCGCTACTTATTTGACTTGCATCTTCTGCAGCGAGCTGACGCGCAATGATATAAGGCATGCGCAATCCTTGGCCGACTAGAATCAGTAGCTCATCAAGTGAGTTTGCTTTGTTATGATCGAGCACGTTGACTAAGTGGGTTTCGCTGATGTTTTCCCAGCTTAGGTTGATGCTGCTCATTGAGCGTTCAAGCAGGCTCTTACCAAGAGATAGATTTTCTTCGTGTTGCTTCAGCTTGATAAAGTGACGAATACTACTTTTTGCCTTGCCTGTGGTGACGATATTTAGCCATGCAGGGCTTGGTTTTGCGCCTGGAGCCGTAATAATTTCTATCGTTTGACCGCTCTGCAAAGGCTCGCTTAATGAGGCAAGTTGTTTGTTGATGCGACAGGCGACGCATGCATTTCCAATGTCAGTATGAATGGCATAAGCAAAGTCTATCGGTGTTGCGCCAGCTGGTAGTTCGAGAATTGCTCCTTTCGGTGTGAAGACATAGATCTCGTCTGGGAAGAGATCAATTTTAACGTGCTCGAAGAACTCCATTGAGTCGCCAGCATTTTCTCGAATCTCTTTCAGGCCACTCAACCAGCGATCTATACGGGCTTGGTTTGCAAGCGCCATACTGGAGTCGTCTTTGTATTGCCAGTGAGCCGCGATCCCGTAGTTGGCAAGGTCTTCCATCTCTTGGGTGCGAATTTGCACTTCGATGTTCACATGCATACCGAATAGCGTGGTATGCAGTGATTGATATCCGTTTACCTTAGGGACGGCAATATAGTCTTTGAAGCGGAAAGGTAGAGGTTTGTAGAGCGCATGTAAGGCACCGAGAATGCGATAACAATCGTCTTCAGATTCAGCAATAATTCGAAAAGCATATACATCCATAATTTCATGGAAAGAACGATGCTTATACTTCATCTTCTTATAGATGCTGAAAAGATGCTTCTCTCGACCGATAACCTCGCCAGTAAGATGTCGCGTTTTTAGCTGACTCTCGATTTTACCTTGGATATCTTCGATGATTTCGTTATGGCTTCCGCGAAGCTTTTTGACCGCTTTGCGAATGTATTTGGAGCGCATTGGGTAGAGCGCTTGGAATCCAAGATCTTCAAGCTCGGTTCTAATGCTGTTAATGCCTAAGCGATTTGCGATCGGTGCGTATATATCTAGCGTTTCTGTGGCGATCCGCCGTCGCTTTTCATGATGCAATGGACCGAGCGTCCGCATGTTATGAAGGCGATCTGCAAGTTTAACCAATATAACGCGAATATCTTTCGCCATCGCCAACGTCATTTTCTGGAAATTATTGGCTTGAGCTTCAGCTTTAGATTTGAATTCTATTTGTGTGAGTTTACTCACCCCGTCGACCAGTTCCGCAACGGCACTGCCAAACTCTTCGGCTAATTCGTTTTTGCTAGTTTCGGTGTCTTCTATGACGTCATGCAGCAATGCTGCCATGAGTGTTTCGTGATCAAGGTGAAGGTCTGCGAGAATATTGGCGACAGCAATAGGGTGAATAATGTACGGGTCGCCACTGCGTCTATATTGCCCTTCGTGCGCCTCTTTTGCGACGTAATAGGCGCGTTCAATCAGTCTTACCTTGTTGGTGTCTAGGTAGGACTCGGCTCTCTCGATTAAGCCATCAATATCGGGCACGCTTTCTCTGCTCACTTGTGCGGAATGAAGAAATAAAAAAAGCCGAACGGCTAAAGCTGTTCAGCTTTTTATAAGCTCACCCTAATGATATTTGAGCGAGCTGTTTTTTCAAGCGTATTATCGCAAAGAAGTTATTCTTCTTCGCTAAAATCAACATTACCTGCGTTGATATGGCCTTCAGCGATTTCACGAAGCGCCAATACTGTTGGCTTGTCGTTTTCAACAGGAACCATTGGCTCTTGCGCAGTGTTTGCAAGTTGACGAGCGCGCTTGGTCGCAACCATGACAAGTTCAAAACGGTTGTCTACATTTTCCAAACAATCTTCAACGGTCACTCGTGCCATTTAATTTCACCTCTAGAATTCGAATATAGAACTAAGCATAGCTCAAAAAAGAACCGCGCATTCTATGTTAGTTGTACGCTTAAGACAATAGATCGTTGAGTATCTCTTGATGACGTTGTTTTTGATCTACTAACAATAATCTTTGAGCGGTAAATATAGCGCCTAATTCAGCCAGCGCTTGGTCGAAGTTTTCGTTTACAACAAGGTAGTCGAACTCTTCGTAATGACTACACTCTGAAGCGGCTTCTTGCATACGTAGCTCAATGACTTCAGGTTTGTCTTGACCGCGGCCTTCGAGTCTTGCATGCAGTGCAGCCTTGGATGGCGGAATAATAAAGATGCTCAATGCTTGTGGGAATTGTTCGCGTACTTGGCGGCCGCCTTGCCAGTCAATTTCTAGAATGACGTCTAGGCCTTGATCAAGTCGGCTCTGTACCCATTCTTTTGACGTGCCATAGTAGTTGCCGAATACTTCTGCATGCTCGAGAAAGTCGCCTTGATCGATTAAAGATTTAAACGTGTCGGTGCTAACGAAGTTGTAGTTAATGCCGTCTTCTTCACCAGGACGTTTGTCGCGAGTAGTGTGAGAAACAGAGACGGTGATGTTTTTGTAGCGATTCACTAACTCGTGAACGAGACTGGTTTTCCCTGCACCGGAAGGTGCGGCAATTATGTATAACTTGCCTGAAGTATGCGTGGTCGTCATTGATCGCTTATTCCCTACATTAAGAGTAATGCTGCCGCGAAAATTTACGCAAGAGGCTGTAAATCGGCGACTGGTTTAAGCCGGCACAGTTTACAGCCACTTTGGCTATAAAGATAGGGAGTAAACGATAGTCTTTACTCGACGTTTTGCACTTGCTCTCGCATTTGTTCTATTAATACTTTGAGCTCAACAGCTGCGCGTGTTGTGTCGGTCACGATTGATTTAGATGAGAGTGTGTTGGCTTCTCTGTTCAGCTCTTGCATTAGAAAGTCGAGTCGGCGTCCAACAGGTTCTTTCTTCTTCAGCACTTTTCGGACTTCTTTTACATGTGCGTCTAGGCGATCTAACTCTTCATCAACATCAGACTTTTGCGCAAGGACGACCATTTCTTGTTCGATACGTTGTTCGTCCAAATCAACACTGAGCTCAGCAAAGCGGTTACGTAAATTTTCACGTTGCTGTTCCAAAATTTGAGGCAGCTTGCCGCGGACCTCAATTACGATGTCGTCAATCTTGCTTAAGCGGTCTTCAAACAGCGGCGCTAGTTGCTCACCTTCGCGCTTGCGATTGTCGATCAGAGTGTCTATCGCTTGCGCAAATGCCGATACGCAGAGCTTCATAAGTTCGCCCTTGTCCGCTTCGGTATGTTCAATGACGCCCGGCCATTGAAGAATCTCTAAGCTTGAAGGTTTGGCGCTGTGCTCAATATTGGAAGAGATCTCGCTCAGCGCATGATTGAGCTGCTTTAAGATGTTTGTGTTGATTGCGATGTCTTCATTTGCATGGTCGTTTGCTTGCCATTTCAATGAGCAATCTAATTTACCTCGTGCCAACTTTTTACGTAGTTGCTCGCGAAGCTGTCCTTCAGCTTCCCTAAATTGTTCTGGAATACGAAAGTTCGGCTCTAAGTAGCGGTGATTTACACTGCGAATTTCCCAAGTCAATGTGCCGCCTTCTGTGTTTGCTTCTTGTCGTGCAAACGCGGTCATACTTTTTATCATGAAGCTTCTCAAAGTGGTTTTGTAAACGTCTGAGAATCATAGTGGAAAGTGAGGGCGCGAGCCACGACAGAAAGTGTTAAACTCGCCGCAAAATTTTTCTAGTTTAGTTTATTTTAAGGGAAATGATATGCGTCCAAGTGGCAGAGCGTTAGATCAAGCGCGCGCAATTAAACTTACTCCAGGATATACAAAACATGCAGAAGGATCTGTGTTGGTGGAGTTTGGTGATACGAAAGTAATTTGTACTGCATCAATTGATGAGTCGGTGCCTCGCTTCTTAAAAGGTGAGTGTAAAGGTTGGATTACAGCAGAATATGGCATGTTGCCGCGTTCAACTGGGTCGCGCATGTCACGTGAGGCGGCGCGAGGTAAGCAGCAAGGTCGAACAGTTGAAATTCAACGTTTGATTGGCCGCTCTTTGAGAGCAGCTGTGGATTTGAAAAAGCTTGGTGAGCGAACCATTACGATTGACTGTGATGTGATTCAGGCTGATGGCGGAACGCGCACAGCCTCTATTACGGGCGGGTGTGCAGCACTTGGCGTGGCGTTAAATCGATTGGTCGAAGCAGGCAAGTTAAAGGAATCTCCGCTTAAGCAAAAAGTGGCTGCAATTTCGGTTGGCATTTATGAAGGTGAAGCTGTCCTTGACTTGGACTATCCAGAAGACTCTGCTGCTGAAACCGATATGAATGTCGTGATGACAGATAAAGGTGGTTTTATTGAAGTGCAGGGCACAGCTGAAGGTGAAGCATTTGAGCAGAAAGAATTTGACGCAATGCTTGCTTTGGCACGCAAAGGCTTAGGTGAAATTTTTGAGCTTCAACAGGCGCTTTTAGACGATAACGCATAGTACTGAATCGTCAGAACTTAGCTACGTTCGCAGACTAGAGCGAAGTGTCGTGATGCGCTTTGCTCTTAATCTGAAAATGGGTGGTATTCTGATCTAAGTTGCAGAGTAACCGCGAGTGAAAAGAAGATTTAAATGAAGGGTAAGAGTTAGCGTCCGTGCTAATTCTCAGTTACATGATGATGTCGTAGTCGATGATCACTGGAGCATGATCTGAAAACCGCGTGTCGTAGTCGATAAAACCATCTTCAATGACATTGCTGACCGTTGCGCTAGTGATTTGAAAGTCTGTTCGAATCCCTGCTTCGCTTTGCTCTTCACCAGCCTCTTTTGGCCAATATGTGTACTCACCTTTGTGTTTGTTGACCTGACGAAAAGCGTCGACATAGCCGAGTTCGTCAAAGCTTTTATCAAACCACTCGCGTTCATGCGCTAGAAATCCGGCCACCTCTCGGTCGTGGTAGTACTTGCTCGCATCGGTGACTTGATGGGCTGATTGGAAGTTTCCGGTATAAATGAACTGTCGGCGCTTACGCAGACATTTTTCAAGATGGTCTTGGAATGCTTCCATGAATTTATCTTGATCTTCTTGCTGTTCAGCGTTGTGCATAGCTCCGGGGGCAAGCATTGAGGCTACGCTGACGTTATCAAAGTCTGCTTGAATAAAGCGGCCTTGGCGATCTGCTGGTTCGTAAGCGAAACCATACATAATGGCTTTAGGGAAGTGGCGCGTATATATGGCAACGCCGCCATCTTCTGGAAACTCGGCATCAAGGAAGTAAACTTCGTAACCTGGTGGGTGGTAAATGTCATCATCAAAGTCGTAGACTTTACCGCGAATGTCTTGGACGCAAACTACATCGGCATCGATTTCTTGCATCCATTCATAAAAACCTAGTTCAGCAGCTTGCTTCAAGCCATTTACGCTGATTGATACTACACGCATATCTGCCCCTTAATTTGAACGCGTGGTATGATACTCAATTCACATTTTTTGAAAAGAAATAACCGAAAATATTTACATTAAGGCTTTATCTATGTCGTCGAACCAAACTCTTAAACCACATCAACGTGAATTTATTGAATTTGCCCTTCAAAAAAATGTTCTTAAGTTTGGCGAGTTTACACTTAAGTCTGGACGTGTAAGCCCGTATTTCTTCAATGCAGGTTTATTCGACGATGGTCTTTCTCTCGCTAAATTAGGCGAGTTCTACGCTCAAACTTTATATGATGCATCTGCTGACTTTGATGTGTTGTTTGGTCCAGCGTACAAAGGTATTCCATTAGGTGCGGCAACTGCTGTGCAGTTATCTTCTTTGTTCCAGGATAATCGTCCATTTGCTTTCAATCGAAAAGAAGCAAAAGATCATGGAGAGGGCGGTACGATCGTTGGTGCATCGCTCACCGGAAAGGTCATGATCATTGACGATGTTATCACTGCCGGAACTGCCATCCGTGAAGTTATACAAATCATCAAAGCTGCTGGTGCTGAGCCTGCCGGTGTTATCATTGCGTTGGACCGTCAAGAGAAAGGCCAAGGCGAATTATCGGCAATTCAGGAAGTTGAGCGTGATTTCAATATTCCTGTTCTTAGCATCGTCAACCTGGACCAAATATTAGACTTCATCTCAAACGATGCAAGGCTTGGAGAGTACGCAGACAGTGTCGCCGCGTATAGAGATCGTTACGGAATATAACGGTTTGTAACGAGGCGCTTTTTGAAAGCATGGCTATAGTTTATTGAAAGGCTATAAAGTGCTGAATTCATAAAGAATGTGAGTGGAATAAAAATGAATCGAAGTCGTCTATTAATTTTTGTTGTTGTCGGGATGTTAGTTACGACAGCAGCATCGGCAATGCAGTTATATCGTTACAAAGACGATAACGGCAACACCGTGATGGCTGCTTTGATTCCTCCACACTTAGTTTCTAAAGGCTACGATATTTTAAATGCTCAAGGCCGATTAGTTCAGCGTATCCCGCCTGCGTTGACCGAAGAGCAGATTCGCGAGCGCGATGAAGCCGCAGAAAAAAAGAAGCAAGAAGAACTTGCTGCAGCGAAACAAGCTGAAGAGGACCAAAAGCTTCTTAAACAATACGGCACGCCTGATGCTGTTGTGAGCATTATGAATCGTCGTCTAGCTGAAATAGATGCAGTGATTGTTTCGCGAAAAGCGGCTATTGAAGCGTCTAAAAATCTCATTACAAAAAGCGAAGAGCAAGCGGCAAACATTCAACGAAGCGGTAAAAAGGTAGGTAAGCGAGTTTTAGACGATATCGAAATGGCAAAAAAAGAAATTGCTGTTTCTCAAAGCGTGATTGAGCAGAGTCAAGCGTCTTACCAGCAAATTCTCAGTGAGTTTACTGTTGTCGTAAATCGGCTCGAAGTTCTAACCGGCACCAAAGCAAAAGACTTTCCTATCGAGCGCTAGCCTGTTCTTGTCCGGGCGAGTAGCGATTTAACCAATCGCTAATCCTTTTTTCTAGGAATCCTTCCGAACCGCTGCCTTTAGGGGCGCTTAGTTTTAATTGTCTGTAGTTGGCAAAGCCGCCAACACGAGCTCCAGCATTACGTAGTCGGGCTTTATCTTTTGCTTCGGGGGAAGATTCGTATATATCGAGGATGGGTGCCGGAAATCCTGCGCCTAGTTCGCTAGATAGTTCGATGTTTTGGTGCTGATTTAACTCTGGCGCAATAAATATTAGCGCAAATCCTTTGTCTGAAATTTCTGACTCTTTGCTTTGAATGAAATCAATTGCGAGCCCCGCGCTCTCTCCAATGGCAATCAGCGCTATGTTTTGAAAGCCTTGGCTTGCAAGATAATTCATGCCCGCTTGAATATGCACGATTGCCCTGTCGTGATAAGGGCCAATTTTTGTTGAAAGTTCTTCGTCTTCTTTAAGATTGATATCGACGCTCTCTGATTCTTCGGGCTCAGCCGCAGGTTCTGCTTCTGCATCTTCAGTGGAAGGTGATTCTGCTTCTGGTGCTTTTTGGGCTCGGCTTCCCAATAAAGTGGCCTTTGTTATTGCTTCGTTGGCAGGGAAGGAGTCAAAAGACTTCGTCTCTAATTCACGCTGAGGGGTTGAGCTCAACTCAAACGTGGGAAGGCTGAGCGATAAAGTCTGCCATCCGGTAAACGGAAGATACTCCCGCAAGGAACGAACGATATTAGGCCAGTCTGCATGCTGCGAGGTGTTCGGGATGATTAAAGCTGCGCCCTGAGTAATCGGGCTTTTAGGTTTAATGTTTAAGGCAAGGCTTTGATGAGAGCTCGCTGATCCTGGGTATTTAATGTCTAGCCAGGTAACTTGGTTTTCTGGGCTGGCCGCAGCAAGAAGTTTGGTAAATGCGCGTTCCTGTTGAATTAACGCTGGTAGCGTTGGGCGCGTTTCTTCTGCTGAGGGGGCTTGTTCGGGCGCTTCTTGAGATGTGTTTTCATTCGACTGAGCAAGACCAGAGCTAGTTTCTTGGGCGAGAGTATTGGCGCTAACAATAAGGCTAAGACTAATTATTCTTAGATTTGACAGTATCTTGCTTGTTATTTTGTGATTGATTGCATACATTGCGCGCAAACACCTGTTCCCTTACTGATTGAGGTTGTCATGCCAGAATTCAAAATTGCTCCATCTATTTTATCGGCCGACTTTGCAAGACTTGGAGAAGAAGTTGAGCAAGTTTTAGAGTCGGGCGCAGATATTGTGCACTTTGATGTAATGGATAACCACTATGTGCCGAATTTAACGATTGGCCCAATGGTGTGTAAAGCTCTGCGTGATTACGGTATCAAGGCGCCGATTGATGTCCATTTGATGGTTCAACCTGTCGATGATTTGATTGGTCAATTTATTGAGGCTGGGGCTACTTATATTACGTTTCATCCAGAGGCGTCTCAGCACATTGATCGCTCTTTACAGATGATCAAAGACGGTGGCTGCAAAGCAGGTTTGGTATTTAATCCTGCAACACCGCTGCATTATCTTGATCATGTGATGGATAAGTTGGATATGATTCTTTTAATGTCGGTGAATCCAGGATTTGGTGGTCAAAAATTCATCCCGAGCACGCTCGATAAGCTCAAGTTAGTGAAGCAAAAAATTATTGAAAGCGGTTTTGATATCCAGTTAGAGATCGATGGTGGTGTAAAGGTCAATAACATTCGAGAGATTGCAGAAGCTGGCGCAGATACCTTTGTTGCAGGGTCAGCGATTTTCAATACTGATGATTACAAAGTGACGATCGATCAAATGCGTGCTGAATTGGCGGCTGCAAAACTAGGCTAATTGGCTTTCTTAGGGATAACGCGCAAATGAAACTGAGTGACTTTCAATTAGTGATGTTCGATCTAGACGGCACCTTAGTCGATAGTGCGCTTGATTTACATATTGCGTTGAATTTGTCTCTTGAAGAGGCGGGGTATCCATTAGTTTCATTGGACGATTGTCGTTTATGGGTTGGTAATGGGGCTGAAGTTCTCGTTAATAGAGCGCTTCAGCAAACGCTAGATGTGAGCGGTTCCCACTTCGACTTACATCGCGTATTGGAGCTTTTCTATAAGCATTATTCAGAAGTTAATGGGCAGCATTCAGAGCTTTATGAAGGAACGCTTGCTTTGCTTGCGCAACTCAAAGAAGCAGGATGCTTTGTTGCCATTGTGACCAATAAGCCTGAAGCCCCTGCGAGGGTGCTGATAGATCAAAAGGGTTTAGTGGTTGATATGTTGGTTGGTGGTGATACGACACAAGAGCGTAAGCCAAACCCTCTGCCTCTTCAGCATTGCATGGCGCATTTTGGCGTTTCAGAAGATGCGTCAGTGTTGGTTGGTGATTCGATTAACGATTTTCAAGCGGCTCACCGTGCAGGAGTGAAAGTTGTCGGTGTAAGCTATGGTTATAATCACGGTCTGCCAATTGACGCAAGGAATCTGGATGCCTTTGTTGATTCGCTTTCAGAGCTGAGTTAATCTCACTCAACTGTGTAAACACACTACAATGCAAACAGAATTTGACGCATTAGCGCTAAGTGTCGGTCATGACGATTTGTTCGGATTTTTCATTAATATCTAGTCCCTCTCAATGGAGCTTCTCTGCTTCATTTCGATGGCGATTTTGAGCAGCTGTAACTTACCACATAACACTTTGCCCAAAGATCGCTAGTCAAGGAAATACCATGAACGCAGAACAATTTTATGCCTTTGCCGGAGACGGCTATAACCGCGTGCCAGTTGTACGCGAAGTTCTTGCTGATTTAGATACCCCGCTCAGTAGTTATTTGAAACTCGCGGATGGCCCATACAGTTACTTGTTAGAGTCTGTACAGGGTGGCGAGAAGTGGGGGCGATACTCCATTATTGGTTTGCCTTGTAGACAGGTTTTGAAAGTCTGGGGGAAGACGATTCATCTTGAAGTAGATGGTGAGATTACGGAGTCATTCGAGCATTCCGATCCATTGGCTTTTGTTGAAGAGTTCCAATCTCGTTTTAGTGTTCCAGAAATAGAGGGGCTTCCGCGTTTTAATGGTGGCTTAGTGGGTTACTTTGGGTATGACATTATTCGTTATGTCGAACCGAAGCTTGCTCACTCTTGCCCAGAAGATCCGCTTGGTACGCCAGATATTCTTCTCATGGTTTCTGATCAGTTGGTCGTATTTGATAATCTCAGCGGCAAGTTGATATTGATTCATCATGAAGATCCAAGTGTGGATGGGAGCTACGAGGTCGCTGAGTCTGTGTTGGGTGTTCTCGTTCATCGTTTAAGAACGATGCAGGCATCAGCGCCCGCGCAAGCAGGTGAGGCTCAGTCTGTTTCAGAAGAAGATTTTGTTTCAGGTTTTGAACAGCCAAAATATGAAGCGGCTGTAGATCGTATTAAAGATTATGTGCTGGCCGGCGATGTCATGCAGACTGTGCTCGCTCAGCGTATGTCTATTCCTTATAAAGCTGCGCCACTCGATTTATATCGCGCTTTACGTTGCTTGAACCCGTCGCCATATATGTATTTCCTAAACTTAGGCGACTTTCATGTTGTGGGTTCTTCACCAGAAATATTGGCACGTGTCGAAGATGGGCTAGTCACGGTCCGTCCTATTGCAGGTACACGAAAGCGCGGTATGACCGAAGCAGAAGACTTGGCTTTAGAGCAAGATCTTTTAGCTGATCCTAAGGAGCTCGCAGAACACTTGATGCTGATCGATCTGGGGCGTAATGATGTTGGGCGTGTCGCGAAAACTGGAAAAGTTTCGCTCACGGACAAAATGATTGTTGAACGTTATTCGCATGTCATGCACATCGTCTCTAATGTGACTGGTGAGCTGAAAGATGGTTGCTCAGCCATGGATGTTCTTAGAGCAACATTTCCTGCCGGCACATTAAGCGGAGCGCCTAAGATTCGCGCAATGGAAATAATTGATGAGTTAGAGCCAGTGAAGCGTGGTGTATATGGCGGCGCAGTCGGATATTTGTCTTGGAGCGGCAATATGGACACTGCAATCGCGATTCGAACAGCCGTGATTAAAGATGATGTGCTTCATATTCAAGCTGGAGCCGGTGTCGTTGCAGATTCAGTGCCTTTAAACGAGTGGGAAGAAACCATGAATAAAGGGCGAGCCGTATTCAGAGCTGTGGCAATGGCAACGCAAGGTGTAGACAGTGTTTCTAATGAATCTGCAAAGGGGGATAAGTAATGTTGTTAATGATTGATAACTATGACTCCTTTACATACAACGTCGTGCAATATCTAGGTGAATTAGGCGCCGATGTGCGAGTTTATCGAAATGATGAAATCACTATTAAAGAAATCGAAGCGCTGAACCCCGAGAAAATCGTGATTTCTCCGGGCCCATGTACGCCAAATGAAGCTGGTGTTTCACTGCAAGTACTCGAGCATTTTAAAGGCAAACTCCCTATCTTTGGCATTTGCCTAGGACATCAAAGTATTGGACAAGCTTTTGGTGGATCTATTATCCGTGCTGGCCAAGTTATGCATGGGAAGACATCTCCAGTGCATCATAACAATGAAGGTGTATTTAAAGGTTTACCTAACCCAGTGACAGCAACGCGATACCATTCTTTAGTGATTGATAAAGATGCGCTTCCTGATTGCCTAGAAATTACTGCGTGGACCGAACATGAGGATGGTTCAATGGAAGAGATAATGGGTGTGCGCCATAAAACCCTAGATGTTGAAGGGGTGCAATTTCACCCAGAATCAATTTTGACTGAATGCGGTCACGAGTTGCTTGATAATTTTTTGAAGCGCGAGTCATAAGCAAACACCAACAATAAGAGAGACGAGTCATGGATATTAAAGATGCAATTGCTCAGATTGTTGAGGGGCAAAGCCTATCAACAGAAGATATGAAAGCCGCGATGCAGACGGTAATGACGGGCGAAGCGACCGATGCGCAGATTGGTGCTCTATTGATTGCGTTGCGTATGAAAGGCGAGTCGATTGACGAAATTACCGGTGCAGCGCAAGTGATGCGTGATTTGTCTGCCTCTGTAAATGTTGATGCTCAGCACTTAGTTGATACCTGTGGAACTGGTGGTGATGGCTCTAATTTGTTTAACGTATCGACTGCATCTGCCTTTGTAGTTGCAGCCGCAGGGGGCAGCGTTGCAAAGCATGGTAATCGTAGTGTTTCTAGTAGTACCGGAAGTGCTGATCTTCTTGAAGCTGCAGGTGTTAATTTGGGCTTAAGCCCTGAGCAAGTTGCGCGCGCAGTGCAAGAGATTGGTGTTGGATTTATGTTTGCGCCAGCCCACCATAGCGCGATGCGTCATGCAATTGGCCCACGCAAAGAATTAGCAATGCGTACGATTTTCAATATGTTAGGGCCAATGACAAATCCTGCTGGTGTAAAGCGCCAGATTATCGGTGTGTTTTCGAAAGCACTTTGCCGTCCAATGGCGGAAGTATTAAATCGCCTTGGCAGTGAGCATGTGATGGTGGTGCATTCTGACGACGGCCTTGATGAAATTTCTATTGCGGCTAATACCCATGTTGCAGAATTGCGAGATGGCGAAGTTATTGAATATGAAATTCGACCTGCTGCCTTAGGTATTCAAGAAGCAGCATTAACTGATTTAAGTGTGGATAGTGCGGAGCAAAGTCTTGCTCTCATTAAGTCAGCATTAGGCAAAGATGATGGCGATATCGCGCAGAAGGCGCGTAACATCATTACGATCAATGCGGCTGCTGCGATATACGTGTCTGGTCTAGCAGATTCGTTGAAGGCTGGTGTGTCAATGGCTGAAGACGCGATCGGAAGTGGTTTGGCCTTAGCCAAAATGAGTGAGTTAGCGAGTTTCTCACAAGTATTTGAAGAAGATTAAACGCATTAGCGAGAAGTTACATGAGCAGCAAAGTGAATGACAGCACACCAACGATTCTGCGCAATATTGTTGCGCGTAAGTGGGAAGAAGTAGAGGAGCGCAGTGCTGCGCTCGCGTTGACCGAGCTAAAAGCACAATCGCTTGATAAGCCAGAGTGTCGAGGCTTTGTTGCATCGATTGAATCCAAGCTTGCATCTAAGCAGTCAGCCGTGATTGCAGAAATCAAGAAGGCTTCTCCAAGCAAAGGTGTGATTCGAGAAGACTTCCGACCTGCTGAGATTGCGCAGTCTTATGACAATGCGGGTGCTGCCTGTTTATCTGTTTTAACAGATAGAGACTTCTTCCAAGGGCATGAAGATTATCTACAACTTGCGCGTAATGCAGTCTCTCTACCAGTCATTCGCAAAGATTTTATGGTGTCTCCATATCAAATTTATGAGAGCCGCGTTGTAAATGCAGATTGTGTGTTGTTGATCGCTGCATGCTTAACCAAAGACCAGATGCAGGAACTTTCAGGTATCTCACATGAGCTTGGTTTAGATGTATTGGTCGAAGTGCATAATGCACAAGAACTCGACGTTGCGCTTACGCTTGATACTAAGCTTATCGGCATTAATAACCGCGATTTGCATAGTTTTGAGGTAAGCCTAGATAACACGTATCAGTTACTTGAAAGCATCCCAGAAAATAGAATTGTTGTGACCGAAAGCGGTATTCATACATTGGATGACGTTCAGGATATGCGCAAAAATCAGGTGAATACCTTTTTGGTTGGCGAAGCATTTATGCGAGCCGAAAACCCTGGCGATGAGTTGGCGAGATTGTTTTTTTAAAGGCAATTTTTACAAGTTAACGAACAATCCTATTACGGAGGGTGAAATCCCTCCGAACATCTGATAATTTCTTATTGCGCAAACAAAAATAAAAGGACGCTATCATGAAAGTATTGGGTCTACCCACGCTTATTAAAACCCTTTTTGTTGCTAGTTTCGTTACCTTGATTGCATGTGCCGAACAAGCACAAGAGCAAGCAGTTGTAGAAACGAAAGCAGAAACAATTACTCTTAAGCTTGCTGAAACTTGGGGACCGAATTTCCCTATTTTTGGCGATGCTACAAAAAACCTCGCGACACTAGTCGACAAGATGTCCGACGGACGCCTTCAGATTACGATAGATTCTTCCAACAAACATAAAGCGCCTTTTGGTGTTTTTGATATGGTGAAGTCAGGCCAGTATGACCTTGGGCATTCGGCTTCTTATTATTGGAAGGGGAAAATCCCTGCAACGATGTATTTCACGACCATGCCATTTGGAATGTTGGCGCAAGAACAGTATGCCTGGTTCTATTACGGTGGTGGTATGGAGTTGATGGATGAACTGTACTCTCAGCACAACTTAATGTCTTTCCCAGGCGGTAACACGTCTAACCAAATGGGCGGTTGGTTCCAGAAGGAAATCAAAACGCTAGATGACCTTCAAGGTCTTAAAATGCGTATCCCAGGTTTTGCTGGTGAAGTGCTTGCAAAGCTCGGTGCGAAACCGACGAATATCCCACCGGGAGAGCTCTATACAGCACTTGAACGAGGCACTATTGATGCGCTTGAGTGGGTAGGTCCATCTCTCGATTTGCGCATGGGCTTCCATAAAATCGCACCTTACTATTATACCGGTTGGCATGAGCCTGGTGCTGAATTGCAGTTCTTAGTGAATCGTAAAACTTTTGAAGGTTTGCCGGCAGACCTGCAAGAAATATTGCGTATCGCCATGCGTACAGCAGCCTATGACATGTATATCCAGTCTACGCACGAAAGTGGTAAGAATTGGGCGACGATGCAGGAAGAGTATCCAAACATTCTAGTAAAAACTTTCCCTGAAGAAGTGATGTCAGCCATTATTCAGGCAAACGATGAGCTTCTTAAAGAGAATGCAGCAGCAGATCCGTTTGCCGCGAAAGTTCTTGCTTCCCAGCAAGAATATATGGCGAAAGTACGAGATTGGACCTTGATTTCAGACAAGGCGTATCTTGAAAGTACAAAATAAGTAAGAAGTGAGTATAAGGAGCCCGAACCTTGGTTCGGGCTTTTTTCTATATGATTGAACGATTAGATTGGTTTTGCCGTAAGGCAACTTCGCTATGTGGCTTTGTGGCCTGCATCTTGATGTTGCTCATGCTATTAAACGTCTTTTACGACGTGGTGATGCGTTATGTTTTTAATGATGTCTCTATAGGCATGCAAGAGCTCGAGTGGCATCTATTTGCGGCTGTATTTTTGTTAGGAACCCCCTACGCCATGCAGCGCGATGGTCATGTTCGTGTTGATATATTTTACGAAGGCTGGAGTGATCAGCGTAAGGCTATTGTGAATTTAGTGGGTGCGTTGATTTTCATTTTCCCTTTTGTCGCACTTGTTACCTATTACGGAGCGAGTTTTGCGCATGATGCCTATTCAATTGGTGAGGGAAGTGGTGACCCTGGTGGTCTACCTTATCGCTGGATTATCAAATCGTTAATACCTATCTCTTTTATCTTTATTGGTATCGCAGCTCTCGGCATGATGACTAAAGCTATTTTGGTCTTAAAAGGGCGTGCTCACTATCAGCAAGACAATAAAGGAATGCTCTCATGATAGGCATTATTATGTTTTTTGCTGCGCTTCTTTTATTGATGCTGGGCTTTCCCGTTGCGTTTACATTTGCAGGCGTCGCACTTGTTTTTGGAGTGATTGCTGAAGGCTTTGATTTGTTTGCTTTCATGCCTTATCGCATTCAAAGCATTATGGAAAACACCATATTAATGGCGATACCGCTGTTTATTTTTATGGGCGTGGTGCTACAGAAAACTAAGTTAGCGGAACAATTACTGGTTTCTATGTCGCAGTTGTTTGGTCGTATGAGTGGTGGTATAGCGATTAGTACAATCTTAGTCGGTGCACTCTTAGCTGCATCTACTGGTGTTGTCGGAGCGAGTGTGGTCGCGATGGGTTTGATATCGCTGCCAGCGATGTTGAAGTACAACTATGATAAGCAATTAGCGTGCGGCACCATCTGTGCATCGGGCACCTTGGGACAAATTA
Organism: Oleiphilus sp. HI0125; assembly: GCF_001635355.1. Taxonomy (NCBI): domain Bacteria; kingdom Pseudomonadati; phylum Pseudomonadota; class Gammaproteobacteria; order Oceanospirillales; family Oleiphilaceae; genus Oleiphilus; species Oleiphilus sp. HI0125. The sequence continues at coordinate 31,975 of NZ_LWGF01000977.1, read as the reverse complement.
TCCCTCCTTCAATCATCTTGATCATATTAGGCGATGTATTGGGCTTGCCGGTTGGGGATTTGTTCCAGGCGGCCGTTGCTCCAGGTTTGTTATTGATTGCTTTGTATATTGGTTACATTCTTTTTGTCACGCTTAGAAATCCAGAAAAAGCGCCTCCAATGCCACCAACTGAGGCCGTTGGCTTTGAGGCGATTAAAGACGCCTTGTTTTCCATTATTCCTCCGCTTCTGCTAATTGCATTGGTGCTAGGTTCTATTTTTGCGGGCATTGCGACGCCAACCGAGAGTTCTGCTTTGGGCGGTATCGGTGCGCTTGTCTTAGCTATGTTGTATCGGCAATTTAATTTGAAGATGCTTTTAGATAGTGCTCGTGAAACAGTGACCGTTACAGCGATGGTGTTTGCTATTTTGCTGGGTGCTACGGCCTTTTCAATGACATTCAGCTATACCGGCGGTGAAGAGATATTAGAGCACTGGTTAACGAATTTGCCTGGCGAGAAATGGGGTTTTCTTATTCTCACGATGCTTGTCATTTTGATACTAGGATTCTTTATTGATTTCGTCGAAATCTCTTTCATTATTGTTCCGGTGCTGGCACCGATCGCTGAATTGCTAGGAATCAGTATGCTGTGGTTTGCGATTCTCATTGCTATGAATTTGCAGACGAGTTTCTTAACACCCCCTTTCGGTTTTAGTTTGTTTTATTTGAAAGGGGTCGCACCGTCTAGCATTAGAACGAGCGACATATATCAAGGTGTGATGCCTTTCATTTGCCTACAAATATTGGTCGTTCTAGCTATCTTATTCTTTCCAGGATTTTTCGGTTTGCTCTAAAGTAGAACAGTTAGCGTGACGCTAACCGTTCAGATTTGCAGTGAAGATAATGTTCTTCGAATACAGAACCAATTAATAAAGAATCTTTATATTGCGCTGCGACGCTAGCGCCTGACAGCTGAGCGCCATCGCTCATATATAGCAAATTGATTTCACCGCTTACGGTATCGATTTCGTGTGCGATAGAAGGTGAGTGATTGCTGTGCTCAAAGGTATGCATTAAAAAGTAAAGCGCGCTTTGGTGAGAAGCAACTAGAAGCTTACCGGTATCTGACCATTCTAAATTGTCGACGATAACTTCAAGGTCATAGCGTTGAGTCGCTTTCCAACTTTCATCAGTATCTTTTGAATATTGGGTGATTTGAAGCCCGGTCGATTCCGCGACATATATTTTTCCATCTTCATCGATCGTAATGCCATTCGCCATATATAGATCATCCAGTGCAATCGTAGCTTTGCCATCTTTGTAATGAACGACATTGCTATTCGCTAAACGAAAGAAGTCTTCGACTTTTTCTTGTGGTGTGTGACGAGGGGCTCCGTGGTCATTTGTGACGTAGAATTCGTTTAAGGATGTAGCAAAAATGTCGTTAGGCGAAATAAATAAATCCGAGGTGACGCTCTTTAGTAAGGTCGCTTTATGCGAGCTTTCAAGCTCAAAAATATCGATTTGATGAAACGTAGTGCTTGGATGATTTACGACAAACAGATAGCGTTTTCCATTTTCTTTGAGAAGGGAAATTCCATGCGGATGAAATGCCTCTGGATAATTCGCTTCTATTTTAACCGGAGGAGGGTTATCGCTATTCAAGTCTTTTACCCATATAGCTCCTGGTGTTTGCGGGGCTGTGCCATATTTTAGGTAGTCGCGGCGAGCGTCTGTGGCAATGAATGCCTCCCCAGTCGCTAGGTCAACAGTGATATCTTCTGGGCCAGCCTCAATTGCGACAGGTGCGCAGTAGTCAGTATTAACGTTAGCGATATCGTAGCCAAGATTCATGATTGGCCAGCTACGCCAAACAAAAACAGCAATGGTTATGAGGAATATGAATAATACAAGTTTTAGGATGTTCATTGTTATTATCTTTTATTGTTATCAACACGAGAAATCCTTATCTCATGCTTATTTCGTTAGCGCTTCTTAGGAGTCCATGCCCATACCATTTCCATTAGAATCGGCTCTTTCCCATCAGCATCTGTGACCGTAACGGATACGGTTGTTTCACCCTTATTGGATGATGTAATAAGCTTTATTTGTTCATCAGTTAAAGAAGCTTCTGCACGCATATTGCCTTTAGCTCGCTTAACATAGTCTGCCTTTATTGTCTTGATTACCGGAACGCAGTCGTCTGAGATGTTCATTCCTATTAGGTAGCCTGTTGCAGATTCTGCAATCAGAATGCTGGCAACAGCATGAACCGAGCCAATATGATTTTGTACAGACTTTTTGTTGGTGAGCGTTACGGCCGAACGGTTCGTCGTTAGTTCTTCTACTTTGATACCGGTTGTTCCCGTGTATTTGACAGTTTTTCCGAAAAGCGTGCTTAAGGCTTTTGTTCGCATAAATTCGGGTAATTTATACACATTACTGACAATTGTGTTGAGTTTGTTGGGCTTTGCCACACAGCACTCCTAGTTTGTTTCTATGAATAAGTGTGCCGGCAGTTTGACCATCTGCTGTAGTTCTGTCAACGCAATAGATAAGTCCAAATATGGATCTAAATCACTGTAGATTCTAAGGAATGGTTTGTATAATCAACGCCGATTTTTTCGAGGAGTAATCTAGATGTCAGACTTAAAAGCAAAATTTGAAGAAACAGTAAACTACGTACAAACAGCTGAAGGTGACTTTCAGCCATCGAACGAGCTTAAGCTAAAGATGTACGCTTTGTTCAAGCAAGCTACAGAAGGTGATGTGACAGGTAAAAAACCTGGCATGATGGACTTCGTTGGTCGCGCTAAATATCAAGCATGGGAAGACCTTAAAGGTGCGAGTGCAGATGAAGCGATGCAGCAATACATCGATGCAATTGAAGAGTTAAAAGCTTAGGTCTTTTGAGTATTTGCGTGCTTTGCATAATCTGGTAAAGTGCGCACACTTAAATAAGAAAGATAGTTCAGGCGGTCAACATGGATGCGAAGATTGTTCTAGATGAAGCTCAGCCAGGGCTTGCGGATCGTATGACAAAAGTATGTCAGAAGAACGCTTTATGTGAGCGTACATTCCATACTTACGAGCAGTGGATCGCACAGTATCTTACATTTAACGGATTATCTAACCCCTTTAGCTTGAACGAGAAAAACGTGAAAGAATTTTTGCGACACGTGACGCGTCGTCTGTCTCCTTCGCGAGCTCGTCTTAATCAAGCGCGTCAGGCGCTCGAGTTCTTCTATAGTCAGGTCTTAAAGCGCCCATTAGAAGAGTCTGCTTACGCACTTCCATCTTCCAAATAAGCTTAGCTTTTAGGCAGTCTTAGTTTTTGCTTGAATCGAATAGTGCTTTCTATATTCGCTCGGCGTTTTTGCGCATGCCCTTTTAAACGCTAAAGAGAAAGCGCTGCTTGAGCTGAATCCTACTTTTTCTGAAATTAACTCGATACTGTCATCACTGTGTGAAAGTAGATGCTTGGCTTCTGCGATACGCTGGGTTGCAACTAATGTTCGCCAAGTAGTTTTTTCGTTAAGAAGGTGGCGAGCAAGTGTGCGTGAAGAAACACACAATGCGTTCGCAGCATCGTCGCGTGTCAGAATGTATTGATGTTGTCTCAGTAATTGCCCTATCTTCTCACTCAGACTCATTTTCTCATTAGTGTTGGGGAGAGCAATTTGTGTATAGCAGAGAGACTCTAGTGTTTGGCTGGCTTGCGCATTTAACAGTGGCATAGGTAGATGAAGTAGCTTTTCATCGACAGTAATTGACATTACCTTCGATTCCACATTTACATCGCAAGACAATTCCTCGACGATTTCTTTACTTAAGACTTCATCACTTAAGCTCGTGCTCAGCTTCTTGATCGGAATGTTATGACCTGATGAGCGCATGATTGTTAAGCAAGCGCCAAAATCTCTAGAAATGTAGAAGTCTTTTAGCTCTTCATCCTCTGCATGAGCTATTTCCCATTGTAAATCGAAATTGTCGTTCTTAACGTGATAATTGATGTTGGTGAAATGAAATACTTCTTGGCTATAACGAAGAGCAATATCAAGCGCGTGCTTGAGACTCGCGCTGCTAGCCATTGCTTGGCCGATTAATCCAAAGCTCGGTAGGCCTACCTTTAAACCGATGGCATAGCCAATGCGTGCAGGCGTTTCGTTGATATGATTGCATAGATTAAGAATGATAATGCGCTCTTGTTCTATGCTTGGCTCACAGGAGACGGTATCAAAGTCTTCGATGTTTAGTTTTGAGTTTTCTAGGCACTGCTCATGCATTAAGCCTTTCTTAAGACCATAACGAAGTAGCAGCCTACATTGCTCCAGTGCTAAACCAGGTGATCGAGTATATTGCGTCATTATGCTTACATCATTTACTGAGTTTTCAATCTAACACTTTGGTCTAATTCTGACTGTGGAAACTTTCTCAGAATTTTTCCTGAATTGATAACAAATAAAAAAAGGCAGAGTCTTTACTCTGCCTTTCGCTCTTTAAAGCAGCTTATTAAAGAGTTGGGATCGTGACAGTGTTTTGCTCAGACGTTTTGTATTGGAAGTCTAAGTAAAAGTCTGCACTAGTTGGTGACTTGTAATAAGGATCTTTTGTATCAATCGCCATGACGACTTTGTGGCCAGCAGGGACATCGTAAGCTGTTGTTACCATGTCGAAATCAACGCGGACTTTATCACCCCAGTTCGCATCAGGAAGAGTGATAACGCCGTGTGTAATTAACTTACCCCAGCCCCAAGAATCCATATCGTACAAGTACGCAACGATCTGAGCTTTATTGTAGTGGGGTTGTACGCGAAGGCTCACGCTTGGCGTGCCGCGAATTTCCATTTTTGCATCAAGACGGTCGCTTTCCCAGTAAATCGCACGGAATTCGCTCTCAGCTTTGATGTTAGCAATAACAGGGATGTCTACCTGCTCAAGAAGGTCGCCTAGAATTGGTACGCCAGTTGAGAAGGTTGTGCCGAACCAACCGTTAATGGTGTCGTCAGTTTCCATGTTGAACCATGACCAGTATTGGTAGGTTTCCATGTCGCCAGTGTCGAAGGTAGAGCGTGGGTGCAAGTAATAGGTTTGCTCAGTCGCTTCTGGAATTGGGTAGGCGTCAAATTGATCGAATTTGTCTTCAAAGCGAACCTTCATGTTCACTGGTTTTGCTGACGATAAAGCGTTAGTTTCGCCTTTCAAATGAATGTCGAACCAGTCGTATACGTTTTCCCAAATAACGTTTTCACCCAAGCCAACAAGTGATGGAAGTAATTCAGCAGTTGCGTGTGTGCCTGGCAGCAAGTCAACGTACTTAGGTGTAGTAAGTTGACTGAACATTTCCATCAGAGTGTTAGGCATAAATAGGTTATCACCATAAGCTTTTGCAAGGTAAACCGCAGTGCCATTTTCATTCAATTGATCAACGTAATTGATCGGTGAACGGATACTTGCCCATTCTACAACGTCTGGAATCGCATCTAGGTTCTGATTTTTTACATTGTTCCAATGTTGGTCAATGATTGGGCCTGGGTTGCCTGTTAAGCCGCCTGCTAGATTAAGTAGCTCACCCCAAACTTGGCGTGGCGATTGGTCGCCGTACAAAGCATGAACTAGATCGCCCCATGAACTCATTGCTGCAATGGCTTTTACGCGAGGGTCTTGCGCTGCACCTAGTAAGCTGATGCCTGAGCCGTAAGAAATACCCGCTGTTGCGATAGCGCTCTCGTCTACAGGGTAGTTAGCAATCAAATAGTCGATTACTGTGCTCTAGTCGTTCATGTCTTTTGGGCCAGCTGTGTCAATTAAACCGCCAGACTCGCCGAAACCACGCGTTGCATAATTCAGAACGATATAGCCTTTATCTGCAAGCTCTGCAGCTTGTTGTAAGTATTGGTATTCGTTCATTGACCAGCTATTGATGAAAATAATTGCTGGCGCAGTACCTTGAATATCTGTAGGAACAAAGATGTTCGCCGTTTATTCAACGCCATCAAATGCGGTAATGATGATGTCGTCATCTGTTGTGTAGTTCTCTGAATCTGGGAAGTTTGGAGCGCCTAATAAGCCGCCTGCAAAGTCTAGAATAGGAACAGAGCCTGAACCAGTCGCACTAGCCATTTGCGGAGACAAAGCTACCGCAGCACACATTCCGAGCGCAGTAAGGGTCTTTTTCATTTTAATCACCTGTCGTATGTGTTTTTTTATATTTATTTGCGGGGGGGGGAAAGAATAGGAGTTGAATTCCCTAACGACACTTTCCGATTTTTATTTTTATTGTCTAAAAAGCGTAATGCCTTACGCGTTCGTATACTATGCATCAAAAGGACAAACATATTTAGAAAGGGGCATGCTGTATAAAATGGGACGTATTGCTCGGGTTAAGATTACGACTGTTAACTATTGAAGAGGCGTAAAAATAATTCTAAGTTTTTAGAAGGATGCCTGAATATCTGTGCTTTGTGTGCCTGAAAGGCAGGTTGAGTGATTCTGAATTATTGAAGAAGAGAAAAAAGAACGGGCAAGCAAGGCTTGCCGTAGACTCATACTCATTTTGTTATTTTTATTTTCGGAATCAATATTATGGCTTTACGTTTACGTAAACTACAGCTCAAATGGACATTGAGTGTATATGACAGGCCAGTCAAAAAATGTGTGCACAGCATCTAGTTGGAGATAGAAAACGCTTGCAGTTGGCCGTCACTCGTTATCGCGAGCAACTCGTTTGTTAGGATGGCTAAATCTTCCACTGATCGCGATACGCCAAATACGTGTTTTCGTTTTGCTTGATAACGAGATACCTCTTCTCCACTGGAGGTGTCAAAGACTTGGATATACCCTTGTTGATTGGCGAGATATACGCGTTGATCATCGTTTGAAAACTTCGCTGCGTTAAAGACCGTATAGCGCTCATTAATCTGGCTTTTGATAGTAAAGTTGGTAGTGTCGATTACAAAGTGGTCCTCTCTGAGCGAGGAGACAAAGGCATGTGCTCCACTATGAGAAAACGCGACATGTCTTGATGCATTGCTGAGGTCTAGGGTTTTAAGCGCTTTCCCAGTATTTAAATCCCAAAACGTGGCGGAGTTGTCATCACTGCCGGATAAGGCAGTATTTCCCGATAGTGCGACTGATCGAATTGCATCAGCATGTTGAAATTCTTTGACGTTATTACCAGATCGGGTATCTGTGTACCAGAGATCTCCAGATGCTAAACCGATCAGTGCGTGGCTTCCATCTTCACTCAAAGCGATGCTGTTGATATTGCTCGGGGTTTGCCAGAAGTTTTGGGCCTTGCCTGTTTTTGCATCCCATAGAATCCATTCATTATTACGCGCTGTAATTGCAAAATTTCCATTTTTCGACAAATGAGTATGTGTGATCTGAGTATATTCATTACTCTCATGATTCCAGTTAAATACGCGCTCTAAGGGATTCAAGTTCCATAAGCTGGCGCCATGTCGTTGCGAAGCTATGAGAGCAATAGTGCCGTCGTTGCTTATGCTGGCATCAAATAAGCCTTGGCTTGCTAACTCGAAATTTTGTTCTGCTTGCTGAGCGCAGGCCAGAAGTGTGAAGGGGAGAAGTAATAAAAAGAGTTTTCGCATCTCTTACGGTTCGATCAAAAAAGAGGTCATAGAAGTATAGACCTCTTTATTATCGATGCTTGGTCGTTCCTTGTTAATTATACAAGGTCAGCTTGAGAGGTATGAATCGCTTCGATAAGTTGGTCTTCAAACTCAAATCGGATTTCTAAGGTTCTACCTAGACGCTCCAAGCGAGCCACTAACTTGTCGACACCATCATCTACTTTATGAATGTCGTCGAAGCTATCGTTAAAATTTAAGGCAACTTCGGTCGTTTCTTGAATTTGTGGAATTGTCGTTTCGACTAAAACCGTGCCATCTTCGTTATTGAATTCAATGGCTTCGGCAATGAGCTGTTCATAGATTTCGAAGTGGCCAACAGAAACATAGTCTACTAACACTTGGCAAAAGCTTTGAAGTTTCTCAATGGTGTTTTCTTGTGAGCTTGGATGGTTCATCGTGAGGTCGCAGAACTTGACAATTAAGTCTTGACGTTCGACCAACCATTTATCGATGAGCTCATTTACTCCGCCCCAACGTTCTTTTGCATTCTTGCAGTTTTCTAACATGAATCTCTCCAGTATCCGTTTGGCGTGAATCTTCTTTTTAAATTTCAGCCTGCTGGTTCAGCGCTTGAGCGCTTTTTTATTCATCCTGTTGTAGGACTTAAGCTAGCGAATATGCGTATTGCTAGCAATATGTAAATTGTTGCAAAACGTTACGGCGTGTGAGCCTTTCCGTTATTGTTTTTTAAACAGCAATATAATGTTTGCGACTGCAAGACCTGAAAAAGCAACAATGCTCCAAGCAGGAATCGACAGACCTAGAAACTGCCATTGAATTGCTGCGCAGTCACCAGTGCCCATTAACATGGATTGTAATACTTCTATTAACGGGAATACTTCGATCATATATTCAAGGGGCGGGCCGCATGCCGGAACTTCATCTGCTGGCAAATGTTGCAGCCAAACTTGTCGAGCAGCAACACTTATTCCTGCGATTGATGTGAGCAAACCAAGACCCGTGAAAATATTCTTTGCTACTGCGTGTTTGGCAGCGAGCAAAGCTAGTAGGGCAAAGCCCCCGACGCATAAGTAGATTGCTCTTTGCATCATGCACATCGGGCACGGATTCATACTAGCGAAAGGTTCAACATAGCTTGCGACAAGTACTAACGATACGCTCGTTACTATGATTGCTAGCCCGATCAATCGATTGGATAACTGCACTGTATAAGCCCCTATAAAATCTGCTACCAATGGTGCGAGTTAAGCGCAAAGTTGGCGAGTTAAGTCTTCTTAATTTTTGTGAACTGAGACCGGTCGCTACAAATAGTCACGCATCATTACTTCTTGAATTGGTGGATCGACCTATACTTGATCTATTGACCAATTTTAAGGAAGTAATATGAAAGCGGTACTCGCTCTAATCGGCGCTTTAATGACCATGCAACTAGCCTTTGCAGAGGATGAATCTTCAGAAAAACAAAGAGCTGTTTATCACACCATGAATCCTGCATTTGTAAGTAACTTTGGCGAGCCTCGCAGAAAACTATCTTATGTAAAAGCTGAGATATCTTTAAAAGTTGAAAGCGAAGAGCATGTCGAGTTGGTAAAGCACCATGCTCCTTTGATTAGGCATCAAATAGTAATGTTATTGTCTGAACAATCTAAAGAGGGAATGAGCTCTCACACAGCGCAAGAGACTATTCGTCTGGCTGCGCTTAGCAGAGTAAAAGAAGCTTTAGCTGAGGAAGTAGGTAAGACAGGTGTACAAGACCTACTATTTACCAGCTTTGTTGTTCAAATTTAGGAAGCTAGACGCACGACATTAGGCGTGTCTTGGATGGCAACATCGTTGCCGTCCTCCCAGCCTGCCTCCCACGCGGCAAGCACAACATCGCTCATACCGGGGCGGTCTTCTCTTGTTTTGCCCATAACGCCAGACATATAGCCTTGCTTATAAGCTTTGTTAAGAGATTCTAAATTCCAGCTTAAAGAAAAGTCTTCGGCCATTGGGCCACTCCTTTCAATAGGCTGCCAAGCACTTTCATGCACAGAGCATTGGTAGTTGCTCTGTACAATCGACTTCAAGCGGTTCGGCACGCACAAGTCAACACATAACGGTTTGATAGCGTAGTCTGTATTTTGTGATGCGCTTATCATTTTTGTTCGCTTTAAAAGCAATGCGCGAATACAGGTTACATATATTTACGTTAGTGCAATGAACACTACTCTGCACGCTAAGAATGTGTCTTTATGTTTTTTTAGGTAATACGCTGACACATTTCGTTACGTACAGTTACAAAATTAGCACATGCACGGCAATGCGCAAATTTTGAACGATGAAATATTTGTCAGAAACGGACAGTTCTCAAAAAAGGCGGGGATTAGCTTTACGTAATTGAAAAAACTCGGAAGCGTTTCGCATCCGAGTATGGGTGTTCTTTATGGTGAGACGTATGCATCAAGAAATGCATCGAAGGGTACGTTATCAGCTTGCTTAATGTTTTGAGCATCTTGATGACTTTGCTTCGCAGTCGATTCAAGTTCGGATAGCTTTTGCTCATTGATGCTGGATGCTAATAGTTGAGATTTATGCTCAGATGATAAGGCGGTGCAGAGCTCAAGCCACGAAGCAGACTTTGACTGCATATCTGCAAGAACCTTAGCAGAAGGGCATAAGGCACTGTCATTCACTTTAGCTTGCTGTGCCTTTATAGTGGACTTAAGCGCTGCAGCGTCTTGTTTATTCAGCGCAGAAGACACCTGCTCAATGTTTGCTAGTAATGATGTTGCCCACTCTTTCAAGTCACGCGCTTGATCATTTTGGTTCAGTGAAAGGTTTGGCTTTCGACCTTCATTGGTCACTAAAGTGAAGTTCCGCTCAAGTTCTTCACACGCTTCTGCGCTTAAGAATGGAGAGTCTTGGAGTAGGCAAAACAGAAGAAAACCATCCATAAAAGTAACTTGCTGTTTGTCGATACCTAAAGGTAGGTAGGGGTTTAGATCAAGACAGCGAACTTCAACATATTCTACGCCACGCTCAATTAATGCAGCCGTTGGCTTTTCACCTGAGAATGTCGTGCGTTTGGGGCGAATACTGCTGTAATACTCATTCTCGATTTGCAGAATATTGGTATTCAACTGCGTGTAGTCATGATCATCTTTTAGCCCAATTTTTTCATAGCTTGGGTAAGAGGTATGAATCGCATCGCCAAGTGTTTTAGTGAAGTTATCAAGCGTGTTGAAACAGATATTTAAAGAGCTTTGAGCGTTATTCGTATAGCCTAAGTCACTCATTCGCAGAGAGGTTGCGTAGGGTTTGTAATACGTGCCTTTTTCATCGAATACTTCAAGATCGCTGCTTTTGCCATTCAGAAAACTAGCGTCTAGTGCAGGAGATGCGCCGAATAGATACATCAATAGCCAACTGTAACGTCGAAAATTACGCGTCAGCGCAAAGTACTTCTCAGATTTGTAGGTCTGTAGATCAGTTTGACTATTTTCGGCATCTTTTAACTGCATCCAGAATTCATCCGATAAGGAGAAGTTAAAATGCAGGCCTGCGATACTCTGCATGATTCTGCCATAACGCACATCCAGACCTTTACGATAGATATGTTTCAGTCTGCCAATATTGGAGTCGCCGTACTCAGCGATACGAATGCTTTTATCACCATCTAAATGACAGGGCATTGATCCCGCCCACAAGAGATCGTCGCCAATATTATTCAAGACAAAACGATGCGTCATTTCGAGTTGTGATAGAAGATCATCCGCGTTTGATTCAACGCCTGTAATCAGCTCTAACAGAGCTTCTGAATAGTCAGTGGTAATGCTTGAGTGTGTAAGAGGATGGCCGAGAGCCTTAGGGTGATCACTCTGTGAAATGTCGCTGTTAGCTAGTGTGCGAAGACCCTCTTTTTCTAAGCCTCTTGAGATAAGAGGCACTGAAGAGGTTTGAACATAAGTGCGAAGAGTGTCGATTCCCGCTTCTAATCCTAGGCATGCGTCTGTCATGTGTAATCCTTTCACCCTATTTGCGGGAGAATATTTAGTCGGTTAGCTTAGTCGGTTAGTCTGTATTTAACTAGCGCTTACTGTTTTTTAGCCTTAGCAAAGGCAGAAGCAAACGCGTTGTTGAGTGGCGCGTTTTGCTGGTTTTTTGCTTTGGTGTTTTTTTGTTCTGATGACTTTGGTGTCGTTTGCTCGGCTGCGTCTTGTAATCGCATACTTAGCGCAACACGTTTACGCTTGGCGTCAAACTCAAGTACTTTTACTTTGACAATATCGCCCGTTTTAACCACGTCTCGAGGGTCTTTCACGAACTTGTTAGCCAGACAAGAAATGTGCACGAGGCCATCTTGATGCACTCCAATATCTACAAAGGCACCAAAATTTGTCACGTTGGTGACACTGCCTTCAAGGATCATTCCTTCTTTTAAATCGCTTATCTCTTCGATACCCTCTTTAAAGCTTGCTGATTTAAATTCAGGTCGAGGGTCTCTACCAGGCTTCGCAAGTTCGCGCAAAATATCGTTAATGGTATGAACGCCGATGCTATCGGAAGTGAAGGCCGAGGCGTCGAGTTGTGTGACAGACGTTTCACCAATAAGTTGCACTACTTTTTTGTCTTGAGATTTGGCAATTTGTTCAACGACAGAATATGACTCGGGATGCACGGCAGAGGCATCTAGCGGATTTTCGCCATTGTTAATACGAAGAAATCCAGCGCATTGTTCGAAAGTTTTATCGCCTAAACGAGGCACTGATTTCAAATCTTCTCTAGAGCGAAAAGCGCCATATGTATCGCGGAACAAAACAATATTGAACGCTGTGTTGGCTGCGATGCCAGATACGCGTGAAAGTAAAGGTGCAGAAGCTGTATTGACGTCGACGCCAACAGCATTAACACAGTCTTCAATGACCGCGTCTAAGCTTTTTCCAAGCTTGAACTGACTTACATCGTGTTGATACTGACCAACACCAATGGCTTTGGGCTCTATTTTCACAAGCTCTGCGAGCGGGTCTTGTAACCTTCTAGCGATCGATACCGCTCCTCGGATGCTGACGTCAATATCGGGAAATTCGTTCGCAGCGATTTCTGATGCGGAATACACCGAAGCTCCAGCTTCGCTGACGACAATTCGAGAGAGCTTCAAGTCAGGATAATATTTGCAGACATCTGCACAGAGTTTTTCGGTCTCGCGTGAGGCTGTGCCGTTACCGATGCTCAATAGCTCAGCATTGTATTTTTTTGCAAGTTGAGCAATACGTTCTCGCGATGTATCCCATTGGTTTTTGGGGGCATGAGGGTAGATGGTGTCATAGGCTAAAAGTTTGCCCGTCGCGTCAACAACAGCAACTTTTACTCCGGTACGTAAACCGGGATCAAGGCCAATGGTAACTTTTGGCCCTGCGGGCGCGGCCAACAATAAATCTTTTAGATTATCAGCAAATACTTTAATCGCGCCGCTTTCAGCTGTTTCACGTAGTTGAGAGAGTAGCTCTGTCTCGATGCTCATGCTGAGCTTAACTCGCCAAGCCCAGCGAACGACTTCTCTCAACCAAGCGTCCGATGCGCGGCCTTGGTCTTTGATAGCAAAATGCTCGGCGATCATGATTTCACAAGGTGAAACTGAAATTCGACTCGTCTTGTCCGCATCTTGATGCTCAAGTTTCAAAGATAGGATGCCGTCTTTTCGACCTCTAAATAAAGCAAGCGCTCTATGTGATGGGATCTTTTTGATGGATTCATTGTATTCAAAATAATCGCGAAACTTCTGTGCATCTTGATGCTTTTCATCAGCAACAGAGCTTTCTAATTGCCAGTATTGCCACATTTCATTACGCAGCTTATTTAGTAAATCTGCGTCCTCGCAAAAACGCTCGATCAAAATATATTTAGCGCCATCCAATACAGCTTTTACATTAGTACATCCCAACGTTTCGTTGATGTATTTTTCGGCTTCATGCTCTGGAGATATTTCTGGGGTAGAGAACAGCCTATCTGCTAAGGGTTCTAGGCCCGCTTCAATGGCTATTTGGCCCTTGGTTCGTCGCTTGGGTTTGTAGGGTAAATACAAATCCTCTAGGGTCTGCTTACTTTGAGCGGACTGGATTTTCTTTTCGAGCTCAGGCGTGAGTTTGTCTTGTTCCGAAATGCTATTAAGGATGACTTCTCTTCGTTCATTTAACTCAGTTAAATAAGTTAGTCGTTCATCGAGCTTACGAAGTTGCGTATCATCTAACGCGCCAGTTTGTTCTTTTCGATAGCGGGCAATGAAAGGAATCGTTGCGCCGTCTTTAATGAGGCGAATCGTCGCGTCAACTTGTTCTGTGCGAACAGAGAGTTCGTTCGCAATGGTTTGCGTGATAGATAACATTCGCGTTGTCCGTATTTTATTTTACGAGCGTTTAGATGGGAGCGAAGCCCTGAATTTAAACCCTTGTAAATGAAATAAAGATAGCTTTTTTACTCGGCTTGCAACTCGGTTAAACTACGCGGCTCTATCGTTAATGTGTTTATTGAGGTCAGTTGTGGGGAGTACCCTGAATCCAAAACAGAGTGAAGCCGTTAAATATGTTGGCGGGCCTTTGCTCGTATTAGCTGGTGCAGGGAGTGGTAAAACGAGTGTAATTACGCGCAAGATTGCTTATCTCGTTAACGAGTGCGGTATTAAAGGCAGGAATATCGCAGCGGTTACCTTTACCAATAAAGCCGCGAGGGAAATGAAAGAGCGGGTTAGTCAGCTGATTTCGGGCCCAGATGCGCGTGGCTTAACTATTTCCACTTTTCACAACCTCGGTCTCAATATCATTCGAACTGAGCACGAGCGCTTAGGCTATAAACCAGGGTTTTCTATTTTCGATAGCGAAGATGCAAAAACCTTGTTGCGAGACATCCTCATGAAAGAAGGTGAGGAAAACAGCGATGTTCTCAATCTTGTCCAGATGCAAATTTCTAACTGGAAAAATGCAATGTGGACACCTCAAGTTGCGGTGAGCAAAGCAAAAACACCAGAAGATCTGCAAGCTGCCCAAGCCTATGTTCTATATGAGCGCTATTTGAAAGCCTATAACGCTTTAGATTTTGATGACTTAATTTTATTGCCTGTTTTGTTATTTAAAAATGAGACTGATGTATTACAAAAATGGCGGCAGAAAATTCGATACTTGTTGGTTGATGAGTATCAAGATACCAATCTCGCTCAGTATGATCTTGTTCGTATGTTGGTGCAGGAGCGAGAGGCGCTAACAGTCGTCGGGGACGACGATCAATCAATATATGCATGGCGAGGTGCGAGACCTGAAAATCTAGCCAAACTAGAGCAAGATTTTTCATCATTGAAACTTGTTAAGCTCGAGCAAAATTATCGTTCCACAAGTTTGATATTGAATGCAGCAAACGTCGTGATCGCGAATAACCCGCATGCATTTGAGAAAGCCTTATGGAGTGATATGAAAGGTGGCGAGCCTATTCGTATTATCCGCTGCCGTAATGAAGATGCAGAGGCCGAACAAGTTGCGGCTGAGATTCTCGATCAGAAGTTAAAGCGCGGTGTTTCGTTCAAAGATTTCGCAGTGTTGTATCGCGGTAATCATCAAAGTCGTTTATTAGAAATCAAGCTACAAGCGTTTCAGGTGCCATATCGCTTGTCAGGCGGTACATCTTTCTTTGCTAAAAATGAAATTAAAGATGCGATGTCGTATTTAAGGTTGTTGGTAAATCCGGATGATGATGCGGCCTTTTTGCGTGTTGTAAATGTACCGCGCCGAGAAATTGGTCCTAGTACACTTGAAAAACTAGGGAACTATTCAACGGAGCGAAACATCAGCCTCTATCAAGCATGTGGTGAGATGGGCTTGTCTCAAGTCTTGAATGAGCGCGCCTTAGAGAAAGTGCGTCGTTTTGCCTCATGGCTTGAGCGCACAACACGTCGTTGTTATGAAGAGGACCCTATTCCTGTACTCAAGCAACTCTTTACAGATATCGAATATGATCAGTGGCTTCATCAAAACGCAAGTTCGCCCAAGGCTGCTGAACGACGAATGGATAATGTCTGGTATTTGATTGATTCGATGCAAACGATGCTCGAGGCAGACAAAGGTACAGCAGACGAAATTGGCATCGATGAAGCAATATCGAAACTTGTTTTGCGTGACATGCTAGAGCAGCAAGAAGAAGAGGATGACAGCGACAAAGTTCATTTGCTGACACTTCATGCCTCGAAAGGGTTGGAGTTTCCCCATGTTTTCATTATGGGATTAGAAGAAGAAATACTACCGCATCGAAACAGTATCGAAGAAGATAATATCGAAGAAGAACGACGTTTAATGTACGTAGGTATTACGCGAGCAAAAAGAACCTTGGCGCTAACCTATGCGGCAACCAGAAAGCAGTTTGGAGAGAAAATAGAGACGATTCCGAGTCGGTTCTTGGATGAACTTCCAGACGAAGATCTTGTTTGGGAAGGCGGAGAAGAACAAGACAAAGAGCGTGCGAAGAAAAAAGGCAAGCAGACATTATCGGCATTGCTGGATGATCTGAAGTCTGACTGTTAAGCCAAGCCTTTAAGGTTTCAACATTTGAGTTCGTATTGCCTTTAGTGGGCGCCCATCAATGGTTGCTAGTCCAAGGGCGATGCATAACATTCCCAAATAATGACTTGTGGAGAGCTGTTCCCCGATAATCAGCCATCCTAAAAAGATAGCAGACACTGGCACCATAAACGTCACAAGAGATAGGTTGGTAGCGCCTGCGCTTGATAGCACAGCAAAGTAACCAATATAAGCTAAGGCGGTGCTTAATACTCCTAGGGCGAGCACGGCGAGCCAAGCTGTATGCGTCGCGACTTGTAGCTCACTAAAACCGTCAAAGCTTATGCAAACTGGTATGAGCCATAGGCTTGCCAAACTAGTTTGTGCTGCGGCAATTACAATCACGTTTACGTTCATGGCTTTGAATCTGCGCCCAAATACAGTCGCAATCGCATAGCATAATGCTGCACCTAAGATCGCAAATTGTGCGAGTGTGCTCGGGCTAATATTAGTATTAATTTGTGTGATTTGATCTGTACCGATCATGATCACGACGCCAACAAAGCCAAACACGACGCCACTTAATTTTGTAGGGCTTATTCGTTCGTCACTAAGGAATATTCCGGCGACCAAGATCGTAAATAATGGTGTCGTTGCATTCAGAATTGAGGCTAAACCCGAATCAATTTCTTGCTGCCCCCATACAATTAAGCTAAACGGAATCGCATTGTTTAGTAGACCCATCAGTGCTATTGCAACCCAGAATCTCGGTGAGGAAGGAATGGGAACTTTTCGCACGAAAGCTAATGTCCACAAGCAGGCAGCGGCAATCGTGACTCTTAGCCATGTTGTCGTGGTTGGAGAAAAATCGGGTAGGGTAAATTCATTGAATAAAAACGAACCGCCCCATAGGACGGATAAACCTATGAGGATCGCCCAGTCTTTTAAACGCATGGTGAGAGCTGTATTCATAGTATATCAATCAATGCGTTTGCATCGTAAAACGACGTATTTGGCGTGTTTGGCAATATTTTCGCAATTACCAAAGAGTTTCTTTAATGCAGTGTGATATCCAAGGTGGCGATTAGCAACAACCCAAAATTCTCCGTTTCTCTTTAGCTGACGATACGCATTTTTAAACATGCTCATCGCGATATCTGTGCTCATGGTTTGTTGCTGGTGGAAGGGCGGGTTGCAGACTATAAGATCCACTTTTGGGTATGATTCGGGAATATTATTGGCGCAGCTTGCAGAAAATCGCTCGCTTAAATAACGACTCGCGTTTCTTGTAGTGCTCGCGACGGCCATAAATGATTCGTCACAAAAATAGGTATGTTTGGGCTCAATAGTTTGAGCGCACATAATTCCCATGATGCCGCTGCCGCAGGCTAGATCGATGATCGTTTCAGCTTTTGGAAGCTCTTGTAGATAGTCTAGAAATACGCGAGTTCCAGGGTCCAGTCGCCCCTCCGCAAAAACATTAGCATCGCAGCTCAATTCGAGTCCATGTGTTGAATAGCTTCTAGGAAAAGGCGATCGGCCTTTCCACTTGTTTGGAGTGGGGTTGCAATGGATTAATCTTGATTTTCTTGAAGCTAAAGATTGTTCGCTAGGGCCTAGCAGCTTTTCAAAAATATCACGGGTGTTCTTGCTAAGACTTTTTACCATAGCGCTTGCTATGACAACAGAATGCTCGTTTATATGTTTTCTAATCGCATACAACTGATCTTCTAGAAAACTTAATGATTTGGGGATTTTAATAACGACAAGATCAAAGCTGCCTTCAAGTGATGTTGTGCTTGGAACAAGTTTCTCAGGTTCTTGTTTTGTATTCGCCTGCGTATTTAATCGAATAGCTGTCGATGACAAAAATGAGTCAGTTTGAATCGTGATATCAAATGCACGAAGCGCACAACTGATCGCGCCAAATTGGTCGTTTAAGATAAGAATTCGTTTATTGGACAGATCATGCTTACTCAGTTCTTCCAATAACAATGTGTCAGCGCCTTCCCATGCCTGCAGGTTCTGTTGAGCCTTACTATTTTTAAATAACGGATAGCGTTGAAGCGTTAGCGCACCAAAAGGACTGTCGTAGTGTGTGTTCATTTATCTCGCAGTGAAAGCAAAGAGTTTTAGATGACGAGGCTCAGCGCCAAGCTTAGCATGATGACACCAATAATTACTTCCAAGACTTGCCATGATTTTGCTTGGGCAAAGATTGGTCTTAGGAACCGAGCACCATATCCAAGTGAAAAGAAGAAAGTAAATGATGCGATAACGGCACCGAATCCGAACCAGTATTGTAACTCACCATATTGTGTAGAGATGGAGCCAAGCAATACTACAGTGTCCAAATAAACATGAGGATTGAGCCATGTAAAAGCAAGGCAGGTTAATATTGTCGTTAATATGCTTGATGTGTTTTCTTGGCTTTCGGTAAGCTCATGCTTAACAGTGCAAGCACTATAGAAACTGCTTAAGCCATAAAACAGTAAGAATATTGCACCGCCATAACGTGCAAGGGTTTCTATTTGCGGATAAGTAGTAACGAGAGCGCCAAATCCGAATACGCCTGCCGAAATAAGAATGGCATCTGAAAGCGCACAGATAAAGCAGCTAACAAATACATGTTCTTTTTTGAGTCCTTGCTTCAGAACAAATGCGTTTTGAGCGCCGATTGCCAAAATCAATGACAGGCCCAAAGAAAATCCTGTCAGTATTGCGCTCATTGCGTCGCTACCACCTTATATAAGCTCTTAGGTTCATACAGAAAATAATGATGTTGGCGATAAGCATTGCGATGCTACCTGTTAAAATCCCCAGCGTAGCCCAGCAAATATTAGCGGCCATCATGGTAATAAAGCCATAGCGATGCTTGCTGCCTAATTGATAGGTTGCCAAAAAGGTAAAGATCATTACAAGCCAATCGCAGCCGTAATATTGGAAAATTTCCACGATAAGGTATTTATGCTTTTTTGATAGCTCCAATGACTGCAAGCAGGATGACGGCACCTAAGGTGGCGCTAACGATCGAACCTAAAATTCCACCGGCGTACAAGCCAAGGAGTTGCAGTACGAAGCTGCCTATGAATGCGCCAACAATACCAACAACTATATTTCCAACTAAGCCAAACCCTATGCCTTTCATAATTTGGCCTGCTAGCCAACCCGCGATCACGCCGATTAAAAGTGCAAGTACTAATGCCTGAACGTCCATACTAAGCTCCAAATTGTGTGTATGCGTCAGTGACTGTAGTACGTAAAACTATGCTGCGTGCATATTTTTGTCATTGATTGAAAGCAATTGTTGCCCTCGTTTTTCTAGAAAAAGAAGGAGGCAGCGGCTGTCGCCAGTACGCTGCACCATACGATACAAACGAGTGTCGCGATGAGTCGTCGTGATGGCTGATTAGTTGGATTGATGACAAATTTGATGCCGAAGCCTAAAGGCAGTAAAAGCAATGCAAACAGTATGCTTTTAATCAGCATGGGCTGCTCTGTTGTATCGAAAAAGAAAAGAGCAACTAGGCAAACAAGCCCTATGAGCTGTATGGCGCGATCTTTTGGTGTTTGTTTCGCTTGTTTCATAGATGCATTTTACCCAAGTTTTGTAAGTTTATGGATGCGCAATTGGTTCAATTTTAGTTGATCTGATTTAAGCAGAAAGCGGAGCAGTATAAAGTAAATATCTAGATCAAAATGCGCCTTATTCTCTGCATTATTTTCGTGTTGATGAGCTTGAATTTCTGTCCCAATATGCGCGTTTAAGGGAACATAACCACGCTCTCTTAATTCTTCTTCTGATTCAATTTTGCCTAGATATTGCCATTGATCGATTAAGTGAAAGTGTTTGATTTCGTCATCATTTACGTCGTTTTCTTCCACGAGTATCGGCGTATCAAATGGCCATAAAACAAGTTGATGTTTATTCATCGCTACATCGATACGAGCATTATAGTCTTCGGCAGATTCAATTCCTTCGCATGCACCAAAGCAGCGATGTAATTGGCGTCTAAAACAGGGAGTGTTATCGAGCGGATTGCCCTCTAAACCAAGCAACTTGTAACAAAGAAAATAGTGATCTGCGAGTTTCTCTAATTGCTTGCTAGCCTGACGAGCGCTCCGGAATAGTCCCGCACTCTCACCTGGTTTTTGTTTACTGTTTATTTGTTGGGTGAGGACGGTTTTATAACCCTTTGAATTTTGTTCAATTTGAAAGCTATAAAGTTTTCTAGTACGTCGAAGCCTTCTGTTATAGAGCGGCGATAATGCTTTTATCTCATTGCTCTCGAGAATTTGTGCGCCGAAATCACTCGGTGTTCGCTTGAAATCGATATGCGCAACCTTAGTGCTCATAAGGAGTTCTTTGCTACTTCGATAATCATTGCTGAAATGACTCATGACACGAGCGCGTATGTTGACACTCTTACCAACGTACAAGAGAGAGCCTTCTTCGCTATAAAAGTAATAAACCCCCGCGGCTTTCGGAAGGGCTTTAATTTGTGCGGCTTTGATTTTTGGTGGTAAAGACGGCGTTTTCAGCAGGGGAGAGATAGCGCTTGCAAGCTCGTCAGTTGAATAGAGCTCAGTTGATTTTAAGAATAACTTCCAGATGATTAAGGCATCATCCAAAGCACGATGACGGTTTTCGATCGAAAAACCAAAACGCTTAATGATTGGGTCGATGCCATGCCGGTTGAATTGGGGGTACAGGGCACGACTAAATTTTACCGAGCAAAATGTTTTCGCTGAAAATTTAATGCCGACGCGTTCAAACTCGGTTTTGATGAAGCCATAATCAAAGCGAGCGTTGTGGGCGACAAACACTCTGTCCTTAAGTTTTTCGTACAATGAGTTAGCTATGTCCGAGAACTGTGGTTGGCCAACTAGCATGTTCGGTGTAATGCCGGTTAGCTTCGTGATGAATGGAGGAAGCTCTCTTTGCGGGTTGATAAAACTTTGCCAGCGTTCAACGATGGCACCATCATCAACAATTAATAGACCAATTTCGATGACTCGGTGCTGTTGAGGTTTGCCTCCTGTGGTTTCGCAATCAATGATCGCCATGCGCTTTGGAAAGCTTTCAGATAACTGCTGAACATTTTCAGTTGGAAAGAGGTCTGATTGCATTGTTTAAAACGGTTTATGACATTTGCAGAAGTTTTGGCATTACCCACCGGCATATTGCGAGTTGGCTGCCCCAATAGCCCTCGTGTTTTTCTAGCTTGTCGTCATAGCTTGCGCTTTTGCGATGATAAAACACATGCCCAACAGCGTCTGGCAGTGAAGATTTATCATCAAAGTTTTCTGCTGATATAAACGCTAAGCCTAAGCCGGGGATTCCTTTCAAGAATCCTGCTATAGGCAAGTGACAATGTTTGCAGGTTCCGCGCTGTAACGCCGGTGGTAGGCGATACGTCTTAAACTCTACATCTCGCTCATCTAGCTTTACGTGTTTTGATTTCACAACACAGACATCTGAGTAATTTGATTTATACAGAGCTTGGCAAATTTCACAGTGACAAAAAAAGCGTACAGCAGGCGTTTTCTCTACAGTAAATTTGGTTTTTCCGCACGGACAGCTGCATTGATGACTCATAGTATTTGCTCTGTTTGTGGTTGGGTTAGTAGTTAGTAATCAAGTAGTTCAGTGAGTTGTGTCTGCTCAGTTAAGATTTCTCTATCGCTAGGGGCAAGGCCTTTCCAGTGCTCTTTTACTTCGCGCCAGCTTCTCACTTGAAAGCTTTTAACAACTGATTTGAATGCGTAGCCTCGGAGTTTTCCTGTATAGATGTTTTCGCCCGAATCAAAACCTTGTTCATTAAATCTGTGTTTGCCATTTGCGACCGCGTCATTATATGCGCGCTCATTTTGAACCATCAGCGCAGCATATGTTCCCATCAAAATATTCATCAGCGTTGACAATTTTTCGTTGAAAATTAGGTTCTCATTAACGCAATTACTAGTTTCCATGAATTGGCCTTCGTCTATACGTTTTAGCCAAGCAAAAAGATTTGGTGCAATTTGTTTTATTTTGTCCGCGGCTTCCGGGTCGACAAGGTTCATTCCTAATTGACCATAGATGCTCGCATCGGTTAGAGAAAAGTGATCACCGAAAATATAGTTTTGGCGGCGAAATATTGCGTCTAACGCCTCTAATATAGCTTTCCAACTTTGTTCAAGTAGTTCGTGTGTTGGTGGGAAGTCTTCTTTTGTTGGCGGTGTTAGTGATGCGCGAACGCCTGCCTTGTATCCTTTCGGGGCGACGCTCATCAAATAAGGTAAACGCTTTACTTGGCGAGCTGGAAATGACCGAGATAAGAGCCAAGCGCCGCCGGGTGGTAATGCATTTTTAAACTCTGATGCGAGCAGTTTGCCCATTCTGTTGCTTTTTGTAGAGCCGACCCAGCGCATATGATGCACGAGATATAAGCCAAACTCATTGAATGCTTCATCGATAAAATGGGTTAAGAAGTTAAATAAGTGAGGCGAAGGAATAATGTTACGTCCTTCGCCTTCTTGTTCCATGCGTCTGAGAATACTAGAGCTATCGTATTCAAAAAATCGTTTATCATGGCTGAAATAGGGGAGCAGAGGATATTCGTCTAGCTCTTTATCCATATCAGGATAACGACTAACTTCTTTTCGTCGCTTGGCCGCTTCTAGTCTTAAGATAATTCGAGCATTCTCAAAGTGAGTGCCCATCGCAGGCAAGCGTCGATAGGCGATACCTTTGTATTGCAATGTAGCTTCGAGCTTTAAGGTGTAAGGGCTAAGTCTAACTCCCCAAATTACCGCTTCAGACATCTAAACCCTACTTAGTTGAACTCCAACGACATTGTCGCCGTTAGCATAGGCACAGATTTGGCTCATTTGCGTGTAGCTGATTCCGCTTTGCTTGTGCCATTCATTAAACGTTGCTTGTATTAGTTTTAGTTCTCTCAGAGAGCTCGGTTCACTTTTAATATCAAGCCCAGCGCTTTGCAATGTTAATACAACATCTCGTGAGAGGATAAAGGTGTCGCGCCCCATCATGCGAAGAAAATATTGTCCTGTATTCCCGCCTAGTCGCGAACCACGCTTTTTAAGCAGCTGCATCAGGCCAACTTGATCATCGGATGGCCAATGCGCGATTAATGAAGCGATACCTTTGTCTGTAAATCGCAGGTCGTACAAGAAAGATACATTGTCGCGCAGCGCTTTGATTTTTTGGCCGCTGCGCACAACACGCGAATCATCAAGATAGGCTTCCCATTGCTCATCTGAAAGTAGGGCCAAGGTGTCGACTTTAAAACCAAAGAATGCTTCTTCAAACTCCGACCATTTGCGATCAATGACCCTCCAACTGAAACCCGCGCGATTCACGCATTTTGTCATGGCTGCGAGATAACGATCTTCTGGAATCTGCTCTAGCTCACTGCTTGAGAAGTGCGTACTTAAAAGGTTTGCTAAGGCTGATTTTCCGCCTTTTCGTTCGATCGCTCTTTCTAGAATTGTGCTAAAAGCAGTGAGGTCAGTAGGGAGTGTTACAGCCATAATTATTCTTATTGCCAGACAAAACCGTGAATTCGTATCTAATCTTACGAAGCTTTATTTGTAAAGTCTCTAAAAAAGCATGGACTGCCCCTTTTAAATCTTACTTTAGCCCCAATAATTGCAGCTTCACTTAAAAGACTGGAGCAAATATGTCTGATTTAGATTTCTCAACGGATGAAGCAAAAGCATCCTACGGTGTTGGTTTACAAATGGGCCAACAATTAGCAAGCGTTTTTGAAGGCGTTTCACTTGAAGCTGCGCTTGCTGGTATTCAGGATGGTTTCGCAGCGAAAGCACCTCGCGTTGAGGGGCAAGACATCAATGCTGCATTTGGTGTAATTCAAGAGCGTATGCAAGCTGCAGAAGCGGCTAAAGCAAAAGAATTCTCTGCAGCGGGCGAAGCGTTTTTAGCTGAGAACGCTAAGCGTGATGAAGTGACAGTGCTTGAGTCAGGACTTCAGTACGAAGTCATTACCGAAGGTGAAGGCGCTAAGCCAACGGCAGATAGCGTTGTTCGCACACACTACCGTGGTACTTTGATCAATGGTGAACAGTTCGATAGCTCGTATGATCGTGGTGAGCCTACTGAATTCCCAGTTGGTGGCGTTATCGCAGGTTGGACAGAAGCACTTCAATTGATGAATATTGGTTCTAAGTGGAAGCTATATATTCCTTATCACTTAGCATACGGCGAGCGCGGTGCTGGTGGTGCGATTGGCCCATACGCAACGTTAGTATTCGATATCGAGTTGATCGAAATCGTAGGCTAAGCCTCCTCGAAAATAAAAAAACCGCCTTTGGGCGGTTTTTTTATGTCTGCAGTACGGGACAGTCTTTTTCTACGAGAAGCTGCAGCAGTCTCAGTCGTACACAGTTGGGATAGCTTGACGTTTGTGTTGGGTTGCCTGATAGGTCTCAATTAATCGATCTGAGACATGATCTTCGACCTCCCGTCCCTCAAGAAAATCATCAATCTGGTCGTATGAAATACCCAGCGCTTTCTCGTCCTCAAGTCCCGGGTCGTTGTCCTCAAGATCCGCCGTTGGCGCTTTGTGCACAAGATGCTCTGGTGCGCCGAGAGCGCTGGCAAGGGAGCGTACTTGGCGTTTGTTCAATCCGAATAATGGAATGAGATCGACCGCGCCGTCGCCGTACTTGGTGTAAAAGCCAGTAATATTTTCTGCGCTATGGTCAGTCCCTAATACAAGCCCCCCAAGTAAACCCGCAACATAATACTGAGATACCATGCGCACACGCGCTTTTACATTTCCCTTAGCGAAGTCGACGGTATAGGCGTCATTTGGCATAAGCTGTTGCTGGCTGAGTTCCTGTGCAACAGTGTCGTGTATTGCATCAGTACCTGGTTTCACGTTTAAGGTGATGGCGCGGCTTGGGTTGATAAATGTAATAGAGTCTTGTGCATCTTGTTCATCGCGTTGCTCGCCGTAAGGTAAGCGGACAGCAATGAATTGATACTCGCTAGAATTATTCTCTGCATTTAATTCATCGATTGCGCGTTGGGCGAGCTTGCCGCATGTGCATGAATCAATGCCGCCACTAATACCAAGAACTAAAGTTTTTTGGCCGGCGGCATTTAGTGTTTGTTTGATAAAGTTTGTACGACGTTCAATTTCGACATTTACATCGATCTCAGGTTGCACATGCATCTCTGTAAGAATTTCTGATTTGCTGACCATACTTTACACCTATTGTTTGTCAGTCACTCAGGGTGATATTAAATTCATGCCCTGTTTTGATATCTTGAAAGGTTTTTATTCTAAGAACCCAAAAGAAATCACGCTTAAGAGTGATCGACTTTCCTTCTGAATAAACTGCTTTTTAAATGATCCATCGTCATTGAAAGCGATTCCCTCAGGGTAGTTAGCCTTCAATACAGTGAGAGCATCTTCTTTCAATTTTAGTAAGCCTGTTTCGTCGTAGAGTTCCACCATCATTGCTAATGCTTCTTCGACGACGGGGCTACTAGGAAAATTTTCGACGACATAAGCCGCTCGATTTGCCGCAGCTGTGTACGCTTCGCGACGAATGTAATAGCGGGCTGCATGCAATTCATACGCAGCTAATCGGTTTCGGATCATTAGCATCCGTTTACGAGCATCGGCCGCGTATTGGCTTTCTGGATATTGATTGATGAGTTGCGCGAAGTCTTGGAAGGCTGTTCGCATATTGCCCGGATCGCGAGATGTGATATCAACATCAGTGAAAAATTGAGTTGCGATGCCTCCATCAAGATTGTAGTTAGCAACGCCTCGCAAATAGTACGCATAGTCTACGTTAGGGCTTTGAGGGTGCAGTCGAATAAAGCGATCGGCCGCGAGGATAGCGCCATCTAGATCGAGCGCACTGTAACGCGCATATACTAAATCTAACTGTGCTTGCTCTGCATATTTCCCAAATGGGAAGCGTGATTCGAGTTCTTCGAGCGCTAGCGTTGCTTGTTGGAAGTTACGAAGCTTGATCGATTTCTTAGCGGCTTCGTAAAGTTCTTTTTCACTGGATTCTTTTTTTGGTGCTGAGCTGCATGCAGCTAAAATCGTGGCGCTTAATACGATGATTAAACAGTGTTTGATCCACTGGGGCATAGTTGATGTTTCTCTTCGTGTTTACCGGGCCATGATCAATATTTGTTTAAAGGATTTGGATGAACACAGCTATAATGCGTCGATTATGTCATAACTTTGGGCTGTATCGTAAGAGTCCTACTGCACGGAATAGAAGATGAGTGAGCATACACGCGAGAGCGTAGAAGCGGATTTTGTAATTGATATGGAACATTCTGGGATGCGCTTAGATCAGGCGATTTCGGAATTGATGCCAGATTATTCGCGTTCGCGCCTCCAGCAATGGATTAAACAGGGTGCATTGACTGTAAATGGCGCAGTACTGAAGCCGAAAGAAAAAGTAAAAGTTAACGACTTCATCGAGCTCAGAGCGGAACTTGAAGCGCAGGGTGAGTGGAAGGCAGAGCCTGTTGATCTGGATATTGTTTATGAAGATGAAGCCATATTGATTATCAATAAGCCCGTTGGCCTTGTTGTGCACCCAGCAGCAGGAAATTATTCCGGAACGTTAGTTAATGGCTTACTTCATTATGATGCGAGCTTAGAGAATGTGCCGCGCGCAGGTATCGTGCATCGTTTGGATAAAGATACTTCAGGCTTGATGGTGGTCGCTAAAACCTTGCAAGCCCACGCGCATATTGTTGCTCAGCTACAAGATAGAAGTATGGGGCGTGAATATGAAGCCCTCGTAACGGGAGTTATGACAGGCGGTGGTACCGTCGATGAGCCAATTGCTCGCCATTCTCGAGATCGAAAGAAAATGGCAGTTACGCCTTTTGGCAAGAATGCCGTGACGCATTATCGCGTGGTTAAAAAATTCGATCACCATACGCATATTCGTGTGAAGCTAGAGACTGGGCGTACGCATCAAATTCGTGTTCACATGGCGCACATTGGTTATCCGCTTGTTGGTGACAGAACATACGCAGGACGTTCGAAAGTGCCGGCGGGAACGAGTCCTGAATTCAAAGAAGCATTGAAAGCTTTCCCTCGTCAGGCGCTGCATGCAAAAAAACTCACTTTGATTCATCCTTTAGACGAAGAAGAAGTGAGTTGGGAAGTAGACCTGCCGCAAGACATGCAGCATTTGTTGGCGCTTGTCGCAAACCCTGATGATGTCGGTGAGTGAAGACTCGATTCAACTTCGCGAGATGACTGCTCATTACTGTAGATATTTTTCTTAAAAGGAATCGTTTGTGTCACTAGATCTCATTCAGCCTAATTGGCCCGCGCCGAAGAACGTGCGTGCTTTTGTTTCGACTCGGCTCGGCGGTGTAAGTAAAGCGCCATATTATTCTTTGAATTTAGGCGGTCATGTTGATGATGATCCTGAAGCAGTGCAAGAAAATAGAGAGCGCTTTGCGCACGCGGTTGGGCTTGAAGCTGAGTCGATTGCTTGGTTAGAACAAGTGCATGGCACGGATGTTCTAGAACTGAATGAAGTGCCATCAGGTCTTTTAAAAGCGGATGCCTCCACAACAATGCAATCGAATCTAGCTTGCGTTGTTATGACTGCGGATTGCATGCCTTTATTAATGTGCGATTCGGCAGGTAAGCGTGTTGCAGCCGTGCATGCTGGTTGGCGCGGCATGGCTGATGGCGTGATTCAGGCTGCCTTATCTAAGTTTGATGATGCGAGTGAGGTGATGGTGTATTTGGGACCGACCATTTCTCAGTTAGGGTTTCAGGTTGGCGCTGAAGTAAAGGATCAGTTCGTATCGATTGATGCTGACTTTGATGCTGCGTTTTTGCCAGAGAACGAGAGCGACAAACTCATGTGTAATTTGTATGCGATTGCTCGAATGATCTTACGAAAGGCAGGCGTTAGCAAAGTCTACGGTGGAGGATTTTGTACCTTTGCTCAGTCCGAGCGTTTTTATTCTTTTCGTCGAGATGGGCATGTATCGGGGAGAATGGCCTCCCTCATTTACTTGTCATAAGCCAACAGGCTTAATCAAGTCTTAGATGATCAAAATACAGTGAGAATCCTTGCTCCGGTTTTGCGGAGAAAAGTGCAAGGCTCTGAATGTGTTTCATATCCATTGCTCTGCCTTGTGGCGCTTCACTTATTTCGGAAAGTGGAATCGATATTTTGTTCACGCCTTTTTGTATTTCGAAGCTGCGATTGAAGCGATCAACATACTCATGGTTATGTGTTTTGTCGTGTATTCGGAGTGTTAGTTTCTGTGGTGTGTCTGATTTCGAAAAAATATCAATGCGGAATTGATTGAAGTCAGACCAGTCGTCGTGAATATGCGGCACGCTAAACCCAGGGTATGTCGTGGTGGCAAAGTCCACTTTGAGCGTGGTGCTCGGGTTGTCCCAACCCTTTGGCTTGCTTACTAAGCTTAAGCTTGCTTTATCTCCTGGTCTGTAAAGGCGCATTTGCCACGCGTGCTCGAAATTGAGTAATGACGGAAGCTCTGCTTGACGTTGATACAGTGTGTAGGCGCCATGAGCTGGGACAAACATTGCACTAAAGAGTAAAAACAGCGCGAAGAATCGCACGATTATCTTCTTTTTAAAGGTTCGTTGCGTGCTGACAATAATCAAAATCGCGGAGCAGATACCAATAAAGTTGTAATAAATATCAATGAAACTCGCGCTGCGTTGAAAGAATGGTTGGGATAACTCAATCACGATGCCGATGATGAAACAGAAGCCGCCAACCTGAATCAGCTTCAGCCCCGAGTCTTTTGCTCTAGCAAGGTGGCTCAACAGAAGTGTTAAAAAGAAAAGAATATAGGTGTGGGCACTGTCATGAAGCGGCCCCCAAAACAAATTTTGATTCAATACGTTCTCAATTCCGACAGAGATACCGATAAGGCATGCGAGATAAATAAAAGAATAAAAATGATAAGAAATCATAAAGAGCGTCAATTAATTGGCGGTTCGACCTTGAATTGTTTTTGTTTGTTCCCATCTTAACAGGTAATCAAAATTTAGGTGCAAAGTGCGCCCCATAGTTCAGCGCTTAGGGAAGGCTTTAACGCAGTAATTAAAGTTTGCAGTAGCGCTCAAGGAGAATGGAATGCGAATTGACAGATTAACTAGCAAATTACAAATGGCTTTGTCCGATGCTCAGTCGATTGCACTTGGCAAGGACAATCAGTTTATTGAACCTGCTCATCTTATTCAGGCTTTATTAAATCAGAATGGAAGTTGCAGCGCTTTACTTAGACAAGTGGGCGTTGCGTTGAGCGATTTTAAGGCTGAGCTGAATAAGCTTGTTGAAGCGTTGCCGCAAGTTGAGGGTGGTGATGCGGATGTCCATATGTCGAACGACTTGGGTCGCTTGATGAATATGGCAGATAAATACACGCAAAAACGCGGCGACCAGTACATTTCATCTGAGATCGTCCTTTTGGCGGCAGTGGATGATAAAGCGGCTTTAGGTGCGCTTTTAAAGAAATTCAATGTCAATAAAGCTGCACTAGAAGCGGCAATTGACACGGTCCGAGGAGGCGAGTCTGTGAAAGATCAAGGTGCAGAAGACAATCGAGAAGCCTTAGATAAATACACTGTCGACCTTACAGCGCGAGCGGCAGAAGGGAAGCTTGATCCTGTGATCGGTCGTGATGATGAGATACGCCGAACTGTCCAGGTTCTGCAGCGTCGTCGTAAGAATAACCCTGTATTGATCGGTGAGCCGGGTGTAGGTAAGACCGCTATTGCAGAAGGTTTGGCGCAACGTATTGTGAACGGCGAAGTGCCAGAGGGTCTAAAAGACAAGCGAGT
This sequence comes from Oleiphilus sp. HI0125, assembly GCF_001635355.1. NCBI lineage: Bacteria > Pseudomonadati > Pseudomonadota > Gammaproteobacteria > Oceanospirillales > Oleiphilaceae > Oleiphilus > Oleiphilus sp. HI0125. The sequence continues at coordinate 2,008 of NZ_LWGF01000977.1, read as the reverse complement.
TCTTTCTCTTGATATGGGCGCGTTGATCGCAGGTGCTAAATTTCGCGGTGAATTTGAGGAGCGTTTAAAAGCTTTGCTAAATGAATTGGCAAAACAGGAAGGCCAAATCATCTTATTTATCGATGAAATTCATACCATGGTGGGCGCTGGCAAGGGCGAGGGTTCGATGGACGCAGGGAATATGCTCAAACCAGCTTTATCACGTGGTGAATTGCACTGTGTCGGCGCGACAACCTTGGATGAATATCGCGAGTACATTGAAAAAGATGCAGCGCTTGAACGCCGTTTCCAAAAGGTGGTGGTCGATGAGCCGACCGTTGAGGATACGATCGCGATTCTAAGGGGATTAAAAGATCGGTATGAAGTGCATCATGGCGTTGAAATTACTAACGCTGCGATTATCGCTGCAGGTAAGTTGTCTCATCGTTATATCAGTGACCGACAATTGCCAGACAAAGCTATTGATCTAGTAGATGAGGCTGCGAGCCAAATTCGTATGGAGATGGATTCGAAGCCAGAGTCCTTAGATAAGTTAGAGCGTCGACTCATTCAGCTCAAAATTGAACGAGAAGCTTTAAAGAAAGAAAAGGATGAAGGTTCAAAGAAATCCTTGTTAGAACTTAACAAACGTATTGAGACTGTCGAAAAAGAATTTGCCGATCTTGAAGAAGTTTGGACGTCAGAAAAAGCTGCCTTGCAAGGTTCGCAGCAAGTGAAAAGTCAGCTAGAGCAGGCGCGTGTTGAGCTTGATACAGCGCGTCGTAACGGTGATTTAGGACTTATGTCGGAACTGCAATATGGCAAAATTCCGGAGTTAGAGCGTCAGTTAGACATGGCGAGCCAGGCGGAGATGGTGGGTATGACCTTGTTACGTAACCGCGTGACAGAGGAAGAGATCGCCGAGACGGTTTCGAAATGGACAGGGATTCCTGTTTCGAAAATGCTAGAAGGCGAGAAAGAAAAGCTATTACGTATGGAAGATGCTTTGCATGAGCGCGTGATAGGGCAGCAAGAAGCGGTTAATGCGGTTGCTGATGCGGTACGTCGTTCTCGCGCAGGTTTGTCTGATCCGAATCGACCGAATGGTTCTTTCCTATTCCTTGGGCCAACAGGCGTGGGTAAGACTGAGTTGTGCAAGTCTTTGGCAAACTTCTTGTTTGATACTGAAGAAGCAATGGTTCGTATCGATATGTCTGAGTTTATGGAGAAGCACTCGGTCGCGCGATTAATCGGTGCTCCTCCTGGTTACGTGGGCTATGAAGAAGGTGGTTACCTCACTGAGGCGGTACGACGAAAACCTTATTCGGTATTGTTGTTGGATGAGGTGGAAAAGGCGCATCCAGATGTATTCAATATCCTATTGCAGGTACTTGAAGACGGGCGCTTGACCGATGGGCAGGGACGAACGGTTGATTTTCGTAACACGGTGATTGTGATGACTTCGAATCTTGGTTCAGATGTCATTCAGGCGAAAAGTTCAGGATATGTAGAAGCGAAGTATGATGAAATCAAAGATGCTGTGATGGAATCAGTTGCTGCGCACTTTAGACCTGAATTTATAAATCGTATTGATGAAGTCGTGGTTTTCCATGCTTTGGCAGCTGATCAAATTCAGGGGATTGCGAAAATTCAGTTGGCAAACTTAGAGGCTCGACTGAGAGAACAAGATTTAAGTTTGTCCTTCTCAGAAGAGGCATTGCTTAAACTTGCTGATGCAGGCTTTGATCCCGTTTACGGGGCGCGTCCTCTCAAACGCGCTATTCAGCGTCGCGTAGAGAATCCGCTTGCTCAGATGTTATTAGCGGGCGAGTTTGTGCCGGGAAGCGTGATTACTGTGTCTGTGAGTGGGGACGACTTAGTCTTTCATTAAGCTCGATATAAAAAGGCAGCCAATTGGCTGCCTTTTCTTTAACAATTCTCTGCGAGATAGGTTTGCGATAATGCGCGCTTATCTGCGATTTCTTCTGGGGTCATGTAACGCATTTGGCCGTTCTCTTTTATCCGTAAG
>NZ_LWGF01000976.1:0-1157 GCF_001635355.1 Oleiphilus sp. HI0125 | reverse complement strand
ATGCCGAACAAGGTCAATTAGTATTCGAGGACTTTAGCGCTTATACCCCCTTATTCGAAGCGCAAGCCGCGTTCATTGCCACGCCTATCATTAAGTTCAAACGCGTACGTGGCGTTATCGTTGTTCAATTCCCTATCGACAAAATCGACCAAATCATGACAAATGATCATGCATGGAAAGAAGTAGGGTTTGGTGAAACCGGCGAAGCCTATCTAGTAGGTTCTGACTCAAAGCTACGCAACACAATGCGTCACAACGACGAAAACCCTGAGCGCTACTTCGAGCACCTCCAAGCAAGCAGCATAGATAGCGACACGATTGATCAGATTAAATCTCTCGGTTCCGGAATCGGCTTACACACTATTGACACTACTGCGACACAGAATGCTCTTTCGGGCAAATCGGGCTTTGCTAGCATCACTCAACAAGATGGTCGAGAAGTGTTGTCCGCCTATGCTCCAATCAATGTTGAGGGTTTCAATTGGGCCATCATTAGCGAAATTGATAAAAACGAAGCCTTCTCAGCAGCATCTGCGCTTGCACAGGACTTAAGCGTAAGCCTTTTGTTACTTACCATCATTGTCGCAGCGCTTGCCGCCATACTTATTTGGTTTAGCGCTAATTTATTATTCAAGCCATTAGAAAATATGGGCGATAAAATGCATGACATTGCGCATGGCGATGCGACCTTATCTAGTCGTCTGAATGAAGACGGCGACAATGAAATATCCGGTTTTGCTAAAAGCTTTAATGTTTTCGTTGAAAAGCTTGCAACACTTGTTGAACGCACTGAAGAAACATCTCGATCCCTAAGCAGCCAAGCAAATCAATTGACTGACTTATCGCGAACAGGAAACCAACAAGCCATACAACAACGTCAACAGATTGAGAATATTCAGGCTGCGATCAGCCAAATTCTGGATAGTATTACTAGTAACGCCGAACGCGCAAATCTAGCGTCAGATGCTGCCAACGAGGCTAAGTCTAATTCTGAAAAAGGCAAAGCAGCGACGCAGCGGGCGGTCAAATCAATTCAAGATGTCGAGCAAGAGATTACAAACGCAGCAGAAGCTCTCGCAGGTGTAGAAAACGACACAAATGAGGTAGCAAGCCTACTCGCGGTGATTGATTCGATCTCCGAGCAGACCAATCTACTC
>NZ_LWGF01000975.1:0-725 GCF_001635355.1 Oleiphilus sp. HI0125 | reverse complement strand
GATGATTACGAGCGTACGTTGAGGAGCTGGCTGTTTCGCAAGCGGAACGCTACCACAAACAACGTAAATCCGTGAAGCAGTCATATCATGACTTGGCAAATGAAAAGTGGCAAGCAAGAAGTACAAGGCAGGCCCAAATCAAAACGCACGCGTCTTCGCTTAGGTTTTGCCGGCGATGATTTTAGTTACGCGATATCTCTCTTCTTACCGACACGATCTCGCTCCGCATTTGCTCTCGATCCCGAAATCAAAAAAGAATGCATATGGGCGGGAGAACGCTACTACCCTGCTCGCGTGCTGATCGATCGTGATGGGCCGATATTGAAATCTAGATCGGGACGGTCTTGGGATACTCTTAGTACACATATTCCACACTACGAAACGAGTTTTTCGCACAGCTCAGACCCGCAACGCGCTCCCGAAATCATCCAACTTCGCGATAAAATTGATCACTGGCACTTCTATGACCACTTTCGAACTGACAGTGCTGCGCCAGGACGGCAATCTTACCTTGGAAGCCGCACAACCATCTTATCTGACGATGGGCATGACCTTGCTGCTGCCCTCCAAACGGTTATAGAAATCGGCAACGAACAAGCCTTATATGAAACCATTGAAGAAGCATTTTACAGTACGCGCTTAGACATTAGCCGACATCAAATCCCCTTCATGCTCAATGCCCGCTTCATGTAGGGGGCTGACATTTAGTGATGCGAAAGCCTTAA
>NZ_LWGF01000974.1:0-989 GCF_001635355.1 Oleiphilus sp. HI0125 | reverse complement strand
GTTCAAGCTAATGCTGTGGTTAACGCCAGCGGTGCCTGGACGGATGAACTTCGTCAAATGCTTGGTAATAAGAAAAGTATTCGACCTTTGAGAGGAAGTCACCTAGTTATTCCATTCTGGCGTCTACCGGTCGCCTTTTCCGTTAGTTTTTTCCATCCGAAAGACAAGCGGCCAGTATTTGTTTTTCCTTGGGAAGGTCAAGTCGTGATCGGTACAACAGACCTTGATCATCATAATACGATGTCTAGCGAGGCATCGATTACTGAAGATGAAGTCTCTTATCTTTTGGATGCCGCGAATTCACAGTTTGATCATGCAGCGCTGAAGCGTGAGGACATTATCTCTTCTTGGTCCGGTGTGCGGCCAGTTGTTGTTGATGAATACAGTGCTGAGGATGATGTTGCTACGAACAAACCATCAGACGAGAAACGTGAGCATATGGTTTGGGATGACGCAGGGTGTATCAGTATCGCCGGCGGCAAACTCACGACATTTCGCTTGTTAGCGCTCGAAGTATTGCGTGCAGCTCAACCGTATTTACAAAACAAACTTTCCCTGTCGGATTTAGATGCGCTTTCAGACTTTCGTGAGTCCGATGAATCCGTGTTGATTGGCGACCATAAGCTATCGAAGCAACGCCGTCAGAGGCTCGTTGGTCGTTACGGTCATATTGCTAATCAACTTGTGGAGCAAGCGGATACTGATGATTTAACGCTGTTAGGCAACACTGAAGTTTGCCTCCAAGAATTATTATGGGCGTGTGAGAACGAAGCCGTTGAGCATTTAGATGATCTTCTTTTGAGACGTGTACGGATAGGCATGTTGTATCCGGAAGGCGCGATTCATTTGATTCACCCATGGACAGATTTATTGCGCGAGCGTTTGCAGTGGTCGGTTCAAAAATGGGATGAAGAATGGCATAGATATAAAAATATCGTTGCGGATCACTACAGCCTTCCGAAACAAAAGGAGTGCGTGTGAGCGATACA
>NZ_LWGF01000973.1:0-1248 GCF_001635355.1 Oleiphilus sp. HI0125 | reverse complement strand
TATTACAACTCGTCATTATGGCCGTATCGTAAAGAATTGGGTGACGAGCATAGATTTGGACCCAAGTGCATACGGTACTCATAGCATGCGCCGCACCAAAGCATCGATAATATACAAGCAAACTAAAAACCTACGTGCGGTGCAAATCCTCCTTGGTCATACAAGCCTTGAAAGTACAGTCAGGTACTTAGGAGTTGAGGTTGATGACGCATTGGAACTTGCGCAGAACATAGAGATTTAAATCACCACGTTCCATGGGGCTATCTGCGGATAGCCCTTTCTAACTCGACACCGAGTCAGCTTTATTGACGTGAGCGCGCATCAATTTGCAATTTTACTCAACCGCCACAACTGTCTTTTGCAGTGATGAGGTAATGTCCGCTTTTCATTCCTAGCACGCTTCAACAGTGTGTTTCTCCCCTTCCGGTCCGCCAAACACTTTTTATGCGTTTTTCCCATCACTACATCTCTTTAATCAGCTCAATTACTTCAGTACGACCGACAAAACTTGCAGCGTTCAGCGAATTAGGCGTAGGTCTCGCGCCATTAGCGATAAGTAGTTTTATAACTTCCATAGAACTACCAATAATGGCAGCATCTAATGGGCTACCTTTCCCTGGTGCGTAATATCCTGCATCCGCACCTTCTTTTAGCGCCAGTCTAACAGTATCTAGATCATTAAACCGGGCAGCAGTAATTAGTTTTTCCGTGGGCGTCATTCCCAAGTAAGGACTTTGCCTCACGTCAGGCAACTCGGGAAGCCGATCGGTGTCGCGTAATCCGATTATCAGTGTTTTATCTCCCTCGAACACGTACGGAGGGATAAATGTGTTATATGCGGCCGAATCGCCTGCAGCGCTCCCTGTGAGTTTCCCTTTCAAGATTCTACCAGCCCCGTCAAACGATGCGCCTACGCAGGGATCATAGAATACTACCCCTTCCGCATCGCGTTTTTCCGACGTTACAAGGCTCATCGTGCACCCGGAATGCGGGCTCCATCGGGCCAGGACAAAGAACTGTTCTTTTTTGGACCGGAACGGAAATTTCTCAGTTTTGGGTTGCCCCACAAACAACAGGCGCGTCCACACGTTAGACGAAGAAGCAAAATATGAAGCTTCAATAGATGATGTTAGATTTTCGCTTCGTGGATCCGCCAAGCGGGAACTATCAGTTTTTGATAGATTTTCAATATCTTTCGCAGTTCTCCGGTATACCGATACAGGTCTATCCACATAATCCACCGTAATG
>NZ_LWGF01000972.1:0-1467 GCF_001635355.1 Oleiphilus sp. HI0125 | reverse complement strand
GACATTTGGTATCGCATTGGTAATGAGAATGCAGCATCTCATTTTTATTTTACTTCTTCTAATTTCCTCAATCTCACGGGCCGATTTCGTAGCAGCGCCTGATTTTCATCTTAAAGAATTAGCTAACGACACGATGCATCGGTTGAGTGATTACCGTGGTACGGTTATCTATCTCGATTTTTGGGCGTCGTGGTGTGGGCCTTGCCGACAATCGCTACCGGCGCTAGATCGCTTGCAAAAGGAATTCTCACCAGACGACTTTCAAGTGATTGCGATTAACTTAGATGAAGACTCAGCTGAGGCGCTTGGATTTCTAGCGGATTATCCGGTTGACTATACCGTACTGACAGAAAAAACAGGAAAGACACAGCGGGCATATCACTTGGTCGGTTTACCTTCCTCGTTTCTTATAGATCAACGAGGAGAGGTGATTGGTTCGTTTCAGGGTTTCAAGCCTGATCACATCCCGAAAGTAAAAAGAGCGGTGAACTATCTCTTAGAGGAATGATCCTTACGATACTGCGAAGGACTTCGTTCACTCCAGCGCTTAAAGGCATGATTAAACGCGGCGGCTTCTTGGTAACCCAGTTTCAGAGCGATTAGCTCAATACTTAATTGTGACTCGCTTAACCAGCGTTTTGCTTTCTCGAATCTCACTTCATCCAACACGTTCTGAAAGCTGCTATCTTCGTCGCTTAACTTTCTGCGTAAAGTTCGTTCTGACATACCAAAGGTTTGAGCAGCTTCCTTGGCTTTAGGAATGTCATAACTAAACATCAAAAGATAGTTCTTCAATGCATCAGTGAGCGTTTCTTCTTTTTGACTTGATTCGAACAGAATCTGCTCGCATTGCTCACGATACATGTCGAATGCGTTTTTATTCGCTTGAGGGAAGGGCTGTTTCAGTAGCGCGGTTGGAATCAGTATGCGATTGCTTTGCATGCCAAACAACACTCGGCAGCCGAAAGCTTTTTCAAACTTAATACGATCTTGTTTTTTTGGCGTGACAGTCAGGTGAACTTCAACGATTTGAAAATCGATTCCGTTCATCATATAGATGTCACGGACGAGCTTCGCGCATCCTGCCATGTCGCGGTACAAAACAAATTCGCGCACATCTTCGGGAAGCATTGCGGGGTCGAAACGTAGTGACGAGTTATCAGTCGCCAAAGAAAAACTCATTTCGCCGAACATATAGCCCATAGATTGGTAGCGAATACCCATCTGGCAAGATTCATAGCCATCTTTACAGCTGCTAAGTAACATTGCGAATGGGCCGTAGCCAGCAGGCCCAAGGAAAGGACCGATTTCGAGGGCGATGAGAGGGTCGGGATTTAATTTGACTAAGTCTTGATAGACTTCAAGCTCTTTGCTGCGTGTGATGCGCGCTTGCGGATCGATACGATCGACGTTTAGTCCGTTGCTATTTAAAACAGCATCGCTGTCTAAACCCAGAGACTTAAAAAG
>NZ_LWGF01000971.1:0-1053 GCF_001635355.1 Oleiphilus sp. HI0125 | reverse complement strand
CGTGCCACGAAGTTTTTGCCCACCTTCAGGCTCTCCGTGTCGTATCAGGTCAATAATCGTTTCTGTATTCATCATGTTTCGTCAATTTTGTTCGGCATTTGAGCAAGCTGCGCGTATACTACGCGCCAGTTTTTTGGCCACTCGCGCTCGCGCAGTTGGCGTTAATTTTGGAGAATCAGCATGTTATCAGTTAATGAGTACTTTGACGGCAAAGTAAAATCAATCGCATTCGAAGGCAAAGATCTACCTGCAACAGTAGGTGTAATGGTTGCCGGTGAATACACCTTCGGCACAAGCCAAAAAGAATACATGACTGTTGTCGCTGGCGAGCTTCAAGTTAAGTTGCCTGGTAGCGACGAATTCGTCAGCTTCACAGATGGCCAAACATTTGAAGTTGAAGCAAATCAGTCTTTCGATCTAGTCGTCCCGACGGATACTGCTTATCTTTGCAAATACGAGTAAGTAACTAAACTCGTGCCCTATGGGTCGCAAATCTACGCGGCCCATAATTTTTCATTTCCAGCGCACTAATTCTTGTTCTTTAAGCTACGTTCTTTGAAATATGCCGCTTCTTCATTGACTTGCATCAGCTCACGACGCAATAGATCGAAACCCAAGGCCGCAACGAGTATTTGAAAGCGTTTTCTGTCTACTGGAAAGTAGAAACAGTGTGCCTTTATCTCACTCTTACTTCCCCACGCCACCCATACAGTACCGACAGGTTTATCTGTTGTACCACCTTGAGGCCCAGCTATTCCTGATACCGCGACACCTAAATCAGCGCCGCTTCGATCCAAGGCGCCTGATAGCATTTGTTCTACAACCGCTTGGCTAACCGCGCCATGTGCAATTAATGTCGCTTCTTCGACGCCGAGCATCTTCTGCTTCATTTCATTGGAGTAAGTAACAAAGCCAGCATCAAATACGCCCGAAGCGCCATCAAGCTCGGTCAGCATAGAGCTGATCAGTCCGCCCGTACATGACTCGGCAAAGGTCACACGTTTGCTTTGCGCCAACAATAAATCTTTCACGACATGCGCAATGCTGCGATTA
>NZ_LWGF01000970.1:0-608 GCF_001635355.1 Oleiphilus sp. HI0125 | reverse complement strand
CGCATAACGTGTCGCACTGCATCGTCGTTGCCATAACAGAAGCAATTTCGCTCAATAAGGTCGACATTAAGGCGGTGAAATTTCGCGAGCCAATCTGAAACATCACGTTTTCCATAACCGCCATCAACCGAACAATATATCTCCGTCCGGTTACACGTAGACAAAATAACGCCCTCGCTCACCTGATGCTGCGCGACGAAAGACGACAAGGCATCCATAAGCGCCAAAGGGTCGAAAGCAACTTTCTCCCTTAACTCTATTGGAGCTGTTTTATGATTTATGCCGAAGGCAAGGATGGACATTGATTACAGAATTTGAGAATTAAATCCCTATTTTACAAAGAGCGTGAGAAATATTCCATGCGAATTACACAATGTCTTATCGACAACATTGACAGTATTAAGCGGTATGTCATCATAACGGCGTTTATGCCTCATCTAGTAACGATAAAAGAGACACCTTTGAATTCATTTCGCTTCGCATTTGTTTTAAGCGCGCTCATCACTCTTAGTGGTTGTGCGAGCCTTCTCAACACACAAAACACAGCCCCGACTGACGCAGAGGTTAACTCCAATTCAGCAGAAGAAGACGGCACTTACCAAGACTTT
>NZ_LWGF01000969.1:0-645 GCF_001635355.1 Oleiphilus sp. HI0125 | reverse complement strand
ACGAATAGGAACGCAGCGATCAGCTGATTTTTAAACAATGATTTCAGTAAGATAACTTCGGTAAGACTTGCTCCCGCACTACCAATAATCAATGCCATAACTGCGCCAAGCGCCATGCCTTTTTCAACCAATACTGCACTCAATGGGATAACGGCTTCTGCGCGAATATATAGGGGAATACCGATCACAGCAGACACAGGAATTGCCCAAGGGTTTTCTTTGTTCGCAACAGAGCTTAGGAATTCAGTAGGCATAAATCCGTATATCAACGCGCCCAATGCAATGCCTCCAAATAAGTACGGTGCAACTTGTTTAAAGTCCCTCCAAGTTGAGTCCCATATTGCTTTCCATTTATTGATAGGTGCTTTGGAGCCACATCCACTTCCGCAAGTTTTAGCGGGTTCCACATAAGCTTCTGGTTTTACGAAGCGTTCAAACCCCAGTTTTTCAAGCAGAAAACCTGCAATAACGGATACACCCATCGCGATAATGAAGTAAAAAATAGTGACTTTTATGCCAAAGGTGATCGCAAACAAGCCAATGATAATGGGGTTTAAGAGTGGGCTTGAGAACAGGAACACCATCATGGTGCCAAAGCCCGCATTTGCGCGTAACAAACCCTTCAAAAATGGAATGGTAGAGCAG
>NZ_LWGF01000968.1:0-644 GCF_001635355.1 Oleiphilus sp. HI0125 | reverse complement strand
CTATGCCTTTATTGTGGGGAGTGATTTTCCAGTACTCGATGATGACTTCTTACAGCAAGCAATCAATTCGCTTAGCAATCATGATTTTGTATTCGCGCCAACAGAAGATGGAGGCTTTGGCTTAGTCGGGCAGAGAGCATGCGGATTTACATCATTTGGTGAAATCGAATGGGGCACCAATCGCGTGCTTGAGCAAGTTCAAAATCGCATGACAGAGCTTGGATTTAGTTTCTCGCTATTAGATAAGCGTTTTGATGTCGATGAATTAGAAGATTGGAAACGCTGGCTTCAGAGCGACTATAGCTAGTCGCTCTTTACTGAATTGAGATAGCTTCAACTATCTACGTTATCGCTGCTAGTTAATGGCTACCAAGTTTTCTTACGAAGACATCGAGCATTTGTTCTGCTTGTGCGGCTCTGCGAGCGCTTGGTCGCGGAAACACTGAAATCAGTCCCGCGTTTTGTATTAGGTCGAACGCTTGTTCAACGGTATAGAAGTGTGCGTTGTCATTAAACAATATGTCTCTACACCCAGACGCACTGTAGAAGAATGGGCTTTCAAGAAGCTTGTTCCATAACCCGCTTTCTTTTTCCAACAGGATCGAGCTTCTAATCAGTCGAATATTGTCTAGGTTTGCTTGCAT
>NZ_LWGF01000967.1:0-761 GCF_001635355.1 Oleiphilus sp. HI0125 | reverse complement strand
TTGGTGACGTACAGTTCTATGGATGTGTTGCACAACAAGACAAAACAACGCAACACCGCATCTATTCATTGGCGCTCGATGAATTACAACGCATTCAAACATTGCCAAACAACAAGACACTGCCAAGTTACGATGAAGCGCTTTTGCAGCGCGAATTAGATTTATTCAGTGACTGGCTCATCGACTCAGCTCTTTCAATCGCCTTAACTCCAGAACAACTTACTACTCTGAAAAACGCCCAAGCCCTTTTGATAAAAAGTGCGTTAGAGCAGACACAATGTGTGGTGCATCGCGACTACCACTCACGAAACATCATGATGCAAGGAGATCAAGTGGGCATCATTGATTTCCAAGACGCCGTATTTGGTCCAGCCACATACGATTTGGTTTCACTTTTGAAAGACTGCTATATCGAGCTTGATCAAGACTTAGTCGAGCAGCTCATGACAGAATTTGCAGGCACTCATTCAACACTCACAAACATTGCCCCAGAGCTTTTCAAAAAGCAGTTTGATTTGATGGGTATTCAGCGCCATATGAAAGCGGCAGGTATTTTTGCGCGACTTGCTCTTCGTGATGGCAAGTATGGCTATCTCAAAGACATCCCAAGAACATTCTCCTACATTGTCGAAGCGTGCAATTCATATGAAGACTTACATGCCTTTGGAGAACTTCTCGAGGAACACATCAAGGAACCTATGCTGGCCTTCGTCGAAGCACAATCACAAGAAAATACAGCGTCATGAAAGCAATGATTCTTG
>NZ_LWGF01000966.1:0-937 GCF_001635355.1 Oleiphilus sp. HI0125 | reverse complement strand
TCCTGAGCATCCAGCAAATTTTGGTCGACTGTGCGTTAAAGGAAGTCGCTTACTAGATACCTTAGAAGATAGTGGGCGCTTACTTTTTCCTGAAGTTAGTGGGAAGCAGGTTCCTTGGGAAGCTGCGACCAACGAAGTGGCTCAGCGCTTTCAAGATATTATTGATGAGCATGGCCCAGACAGCGTTGCACTGTATGTATCGGGGCAATTACTAACGGAAGATTATTACGTCGCAAACAAGTTGATGAAGGGTTATATCGGGTCTGCCAATATCGATACGAACTCTCGTCTGTGCATGTCCTCAGCAGTTGCTGCACATAAACGCGCATTTGGATCAGATGTCGTACCGTGTAGTTATGAGGATTTAGAGCAAACGGAATTGCTCGTTTTTATAGGCTCAAATGCGGCTTGGACACATCCTGTTCTGTTTCAACGCGTTGAGCGTGCGAAACAAATAAATCCAAATCTAAAAATTGTATTTATCGATCCACGTCGCACAGCAAGTTGTGAAGTCGCAGATCTTCATCTCCCTCTGAAAGCAGGAAGTGATGTTGCCTTGTTTAACGGTTTGCTCGCCTATCTGGCAGAGCATGATGGGCTTGATAAAGCTTATATTGATCAGTCGGTTGAAGGAGTTGAGCAAGCAGTAGAGGCCGCACAGTCTTTCACTATTGAGAAGGTCGCACAGCTATGTGATTTGCCTGAGCAAGATGTAGAAGAGTATTACGCAAGCTTTGCGCAAACAGATAAGGTGATTAGCTTTTTCTCGATGGGCGTGAATCAGTCGAGTGCTGGCGTTGATAAAGCTGCGAGTATTATCAATTGTCATCTTGCGAGTGGAAAAATCGGCAAAGAAGGGTGTGGACCTTTCTCTATTACCGGTCAACCAAATGCAATGGGCGGTCGAGAAGTAGGCGGTTTGGCCAACTTGCTGGCT
>NZ_LWGF01000965.1:0-519 GCF_001635355.1 Oleiphilus sp. HI0125 | reverse complement strand
TGATGAATTCAGCGAAGACGACGCCTTGCGCGTGAAAGCGATTGAACGCACCACAAACCACGATGTGAAAGCAGTTGAATACCTTATTAAAGAAAAATTCGAAGCTGTTGCTGATTCGCTACCAAATTTAGCGAAGAGCCTAGAATTTGTGCATTTCGCATGTACCTCTGAAGACATCAACAATTTGTCGCATGCATTGATGCTTAAACAAGGTCTAGAAAGCAGTGTGCTGCCAGAGATGCAAGCTGTTGTGACTAAGCTCAGCGAGCTAGCGCAAGATCTTGCAGAACAGCCGATGCTATCTCGCACGCATGGCCAAACCGCATCGCCGACTACAATGGGTAAGGAATTAGCCAATGTTGTTGAACGACTTAATCGTCAGCTAACTCAAATCAAAGAAGTAAAATTCCTTGGCAAGATTAACGGTGCCGTTGGTAACTACAACGCGCACTACTCTGCCTACCCGAACACTGATTGGCCAGCTCACGCAAAAAGCTTTGTTGAATCACTCGGCATTAC
>NZ_LWGF01000964.1:0-1495 GCF_001635355.1 Oleiphilus sp. HI0125 | reverse complement strand
AAAGCATTAGCACATTTAATATGCGTATTCAGGTATCTGGCCATGCCCGTCATCTGCAAGTGGAACACAACGCCGCAAAGATTCGCGCATTACTTCTTGCAGGTATTAGATCCGCAACATTATGGCGACAACTCGGCGGTCATCGTTGGCAATTTCTGTTTGGTAAAGGAAAGATCCGCAAGTCAGCCAAGTCGCTAAATTCCATCCTGATATAAACCTCTTACTTCTAAGTTTCGTCACCTAATTGTTTGTAGTAAACTCGCGGCCTTTCTAAAGCAGGTACGACAAGTAGAGTAGTCTTATGGAACTAAGCGCACTAACCGCAATCTCACCCATCGATGGCCGCTACGGAAGCAAAACTTCCAGCTTACGCGCAGCATTCAGCGAATACGGCCTTATTTACGCACGTGTTACCGTTGAAATCCGCTGGCTACAAGCGCTTGCTCAGCACCCCGACATCATTGAATTACCTGCTTTCTCAGATGAAGAAAACAATTTCTTAAACGCTATCGTTGATGAATTCAGCGAAGACGACGCCTTGCGCGTGAAAGCGATTGAACGCACCACAAACCACGATGTGAAAGCAGTTGAATACCTTATTAAAGAAAAATTCGAAGCTGTTGCTGATTCGCTACCAAATTTAGCGAAGAGCCTAGAATTTGTGCATTTCGCATGTACCTCTGAAGACATCAACAATTTGTCGCATGCATTGATGCTTAAACAAGGTCTAGAAAGCAGTGTGCTGCCAGAGATGCAAGCTGTTGTGACTAAGCTCAGCGAGCTAGCGCAAGATCTTGCAGAACAGCCGATGCTATCTCGCACGCATGGCCAAACCGCATCGCCGACTACAATGGGTAAGGAATTAGCCAATGTTGTTGAACGACTTAATCGTCAGCTAACTCAAATCAAAGAAGTAAAATTCCTTGGCAAGATTAACGGTGCCGTTGGTAACTACAACGCGCACTACTCTGCCTACCGAACACTGATTGGCCAGCTCACGCAAAAAGCTTTGTTGAATCACTCGGCATTACGTTCAACCCTTACACCACGCAAATTGAACCGCACGACTACATCGCTGAATTGTTCGATGCTGTTGCGCGCTTCAACACAATCTTGATTGATTTAGATCGTGACATCTGGAGCTACATCTCACTTGGTTACTTCAAGCAAAAAACGGTAGCGGGCGAAGTAGGCTCTTCAACAATGCCGCATAAAGTAAATCCTATCGATTTCGAAAACTCAGAGGGTAACCTTGGCCTAGCGAACGCGGTATTAACGCACCTAGCTCAAAAACTTCCGATCTCTCGCTGGCAACGCGACCTAACCGACTCAACGGTATTGCGTAATCTAGGTGTAGGCTTAGCGCATGGTTTGATTGCTTACCAATCAACACTTAAAGGCCTTAACAAGCTTGAGATCAATCCAAACAAACTCGCGCAAGATCTCGACAATGCGTGGGAAGTGATGGCCGAACCGATCCAAACCGTGATGCGCC
>NZ_LWGF01000963.1:0-1663 GCF_001635355.1 Oleiphilus sp. HI0125 | reverse complement strand
GGTAGTGATAACCAAGGCAGTCGAGTACGTAGTATAGGTTCAAATTAATATTAGAGGCACTAGCTATGTAAGACTGGTAGTCGTTACGGCCGACAGTGGGCTCTGTTACGTAGTATTGGTTTCGTGTTTGGTCTTTCTTGAACTCGACAGACCCTAAGCCCTTTAAACCTGCTTTGTTGAGGATGCTAAGCCCGAGCTGCTCAAGTTCTGGGTCTATGTGAGTGACGCACATTGAGGTTGAGCCGGTAAGTCGTGGCCACTGCGTAATTTTTCTACCACATAAGGATGTAGTTTTTGTCTTCCCTATGTGCGCTAGCACAAAGTAAACGTCGTGATCGCCACCGTTTATCCATTCTTGAATGATTAAACGGTCTGTTAGCTTTAGTAGTTCAGTATAAAAGCTTTCGGTGTGGTTTTCTGTTCCGTTTACCGGTTGCGGTGCTTCGTTGAGCTTGAAGGCTTTGTTGTGTGGGTGCAGTGCGTCCCAAGCGGGGGTGCGAACTAGAGGCTTTATTACAATGGGGTAGTCTAAGCTTCGTAATGCCTTACGTACGTCCTCTGGTGTTGCTGCGATGTAGGACTTTGGCGTACATATGTCGTTTTGACTTGCCCATGTTTCGAATTCAGTTTTATCCAGCATTCGAAGTGTATTTTGCTGGGTAGGAAGCTGAAACTGAAAGTGTTGGCCGAGTTCGCTTTGTGCTTTGGCGGCCCTTTCGACTGCCATGTCTTGATTGAGTATTAATACTGGTTTAAAGCAATTAACTGGTTCGTTTTCTAGTATTTTCGTCGATAGTTTAATGAGCTTGCTGGGCAGCGCTTCTTCTATAAAGACATTTCGCCAGATTTTAGACTTTAAATACAGTGACTGGGGATTGGTTGCTTGCCCATAGATTTTAAAGCCTTGGCCAGCGATAGAGCGTGCAGCGTTATACCCTGTTATTGTGTCTGCACCATTAATGAGTACTGTGCCTGCATATAGATTGGGTGATTTCATAAAGTCAAACCATCGCTCTGTTCATCTAACCAACTTTGAAACATCAGTATGCTCCACAGTTGCAGAGAGTAATCACTATTACCATCGAGGTGCATTTTTAGAATAGGGTAGATGGTTTTGTAGTCAAACAGTCCTTGTTGCCGGATATGCGTGGGACTGAGCAAGTCTGTCATCCAGCTTTTAAGTGGGCCTCTTAACCATTCTCCAATTGGGATAGCGAACCCTTGCTTAGGGCGTTCAAATAACTCTCTAGGTACGTAACGGCTCAGCACTTCTTGCAAGGGCCATTTAGCAACGCCGTTATGCGTTCGAATGTCTGAAGGGATGCTTGCGGCAAGCTCTACTACTTTATGATTCAGTAGCGGGATTCTAGTTTCCAAGCTGACTGCCATACCTGCTCGATCGACCTTCGTGAGAATGTCGTCTGGCAAATACATCTGCATGTCTAGTAACTGAAGCTTGCTTGTGTAATCTAGGCTTGAGGGTGACGCGTTGATTAATTTATTCGGCTTAAACCCTTTAAGTGGGTGAGCATTGTCTTGCCAGAATGCAATTGAGCGTTGATAAAATTCTTCAAAGCTCTTGGCTGATGCTTTGTAATAATTGCTACGAAGTCTCTCTGACGCAAAGTGTGGGTAAGCGCCAGACACTCCGAGTGGTAAAGAG
>NZ_LWGF01000962.1:0-802 GCF_001635355.1 Oleiphilus sp. HI0125 | reverse complement strand
GCAACTCCCTAAGTTGAAGCCAGAGTAACAAGCAGGTTTAGAATAATCATACTAAGTTTTAGATTATTCTCTTACCATTCAAAAAGAACCCATTTAGGCACTAACATTTGTGAGCGTTCTTCACGAATCCAGCCCTCGCCATCGGCAGGAACTAAGTAATACTCAGGGCCAACTTTTGGCACGACTTTGATCTCTTTTAATATGCCATTTACACGATACTCGTAGAACGTTTTATCCTCTTCTTCTCGAATCACGATATCAGGCTGCTCACCAGTCGCTAAGTCTTCCGCACTAAGATATGGAACCGAAAAAGAAGCCAACATAATTGCAGCGACTGCACAGAATTTTAATAGGGTTTGCATAATAAGTTCTCGAGAGGAAATTAACTCAAAGTGTAGATGGAATTGAGGTTTAAGCTTGGCACGTTTTTCCTTACTATAGCAAACTTTACCAACGACTTATTCAGACCAATTTCATGACAACATCGGCACCTACCGTTCTCGTTGACGGTTCATCTTATTTATTCCGCGCGTATCACGCGCTTCCTCCGCTCAACAACTCAAAAGGACAACCCACAGGCGCAATCAAAGGTGTCATCAATATGATGAAGCGTCTGCAAAGCGATTATCCTGACTCTAAGATCATTGTTGTCTTTGATGCCAAAGGAAAAAACTTTCGTCATGAAATGTATGAGGACTACAAAGCCAATCGTCCCCCAATGCCGGACGACTTACGTTCCCAAATTCAGCCGATTCACGACATTATTCAGGCTATGGGATTACCGTTACTCGTTATTGCGGGC
>NZ_LWGF01000961.1:0-1275 GCF_001635355.1 Oleiphilus sp. HI0125 | reverse complement strand
TGTTCTGTTTGTTCGTCGGAGCGCGGATTTTCAGTTAGTGTCACAAATACACGGTGGCGGACACGAGCGTGGTATGCGTTCGGGTACCTTGCCTACTCATCAAATCGCTGGGTTTGGTGAGGCATTTCGCTTGTCACTAGATGAGATGGACGGCGAGCAGAGTCGCATCGAATCACTTAAAAAGCGTTTTGTCGATGCGCTTCAAGGTGTCGATATGATTGTTAACGGGGAGGGCGCAATGTCTGTCGCTGGAATCGTTAATTTGAGTTTTCCTGGTGTAGACGGGCAGATGTTGTTAACAGCTCTTCCTAATTTAGCTATTTCTTCCGGTAGTGCGTGTAATTCTGCAAGCATGGCTCCATCACATGTGCTTAAGGCAATGGGGTTGTCTGATGAACTTGCTTTGAGTTCATTGAGGTTCTCTTTTGGGCGTTTTACGACGGATGCTGATGTTGATAATGCTGCGGCGGTATTGAAAGATGCGCTGCTTAAAATGCAAAGTTAACAAAGTAGCTATAAGTTTTACGAAAGTAAGCGGAAGAAAGATATATTTTTGCTTTAATCGGCCTTATAATTCCGCGGCAAATTTTTAACAGCTCATATTAGAGCGCTAATACATAATTTATGGGGATAATATCATGGCGGTAGAACGCACCTTATCAATCGTTAAGCCAGACGCAGTTGCTAAAAACGTAATCGGCAAAATCTACGATCGTTTCGAATCAAACGGTTTGCAAATCGTTGCTGCAAAAATGGTTCAACTTTCTCAAGAGAAAGCTGAAGGTTTCTACGCTGAGCATAAAGAGCGTCCTTTCTTTGGTGACTTGGTGGCGTTCATGACTTCTGGTCCTGTATGTGTACAAGTTCTTGAAGGCGAAGGTGCGGTTCTTAAAAATCGTGAGTTGATGGGCGCAACAAACCCACAAGAAGCTGACGCTGGTACTATCCGTGCAGATTTCGCTTCTTCAATCGATGCAAACGCTGTTCACGGTTCAGACTCTACTGAATCAGCAGCGCGTGAAGTTGCTTACTTCTTTGCTGATGAAGAAATCTGTCCTCGCGGCTAATTTCTTTTTCGCAGGTAGACAAAAGCAGGGCTCTGTTTGGGGTCCTGCTTTTGTGCGTATTAGGACATCGTATTTTAGGTGACAAACATGACTGAAGTGACAAGCACTCCGCGTAAAAATTTACTTGGAATGCCAAAAGCTAAATTAGAGGCATTTTTTGCTGAAATTGGTGAGAAGCCGTTTCGAGCCAAGCAGGTCATGCAATGGA
>NZ_LWGF01000960.1:0-1158 GCF_001635355.1 Oleiphilus sp. HI0125 | reverse complement strand
CTGCTGAAGACCAAGTGCTTGTCGCAAAATAGCAAACACCACAATGATCCGCGTAAACGATGTCATCATCATTAACATCGCAGGCAAAAAAGTTAGCGCTGTCATCAGCGCCAGAATTTGCAGCGTTACAGAATAAGACTGAGACCCGTCTTCATTCGTTATCAACTGCAATGCTGGAATACCAGAGTCGGCTGCGAAACCAAAAGAAGGCACAAGCAACGCTAAGATCGAGAATAAAACAGCCTTCACTTATTCACTCCCTTTTGAACTTTGCTTGCTAATAATAGATTGGAGTTTTTCGGCAAACTCACTCGGTTTCGCCGATACCGAGGGCTTAATTGGCGCTTCATCGAAATGATGCAGCAAGGAAATCTGCTGCGAAGTCACGCCGATCAAGAATTGCTCACCACGAACATCTAGCACTGCAACACGCTCCCGCGTTCCAATCGCCATGGCAGAAACAACTTTTAAATCGTTCGATCCCATACCGGTTAAACCTGTAAAACGCTTGACGATAAAGGCGATCAATAAGATACAGGCAACCATACCTAGCAGCGTGAGCATCACAAAAGGCCAATTGGATGCTTCAGAAACAGTGACTTTTGGAGAAGAAAGAAGGCCGTCAGAATCAAGTATGTTTTGAGAAGCCGACGACTGATTAGAATCCAAACCCTCAGATTCTATTGTTGTCACTAGGCTTTTTTCAGCAGCCTCCTGCTCCGACAAATCTGAGCGTTCAACTGACTCTACGGTTTGAGTATTACTATTTTGTTCTGAAGTGATCGTTTTCTGCGTCGCAAGCGCATTGAAGCTCAGCAAAGTAATCATTAGAAGGATCAACAGACGCACAATTTACCTCACTTACGCCAAATCCAGCGCTGCCTAGTTAGCCTAGGCGACGAATGCGTTCTGATGGACTTACAACGTCCGTCAAACGAATACCGAACTTATCGTTCACCATAACCACTTCGCCATGGGCAATTAGCGTACCGTTAACCAGTACATCTAATGGCTCGCCTGCCAATCGATCCAATTCAACAACAGAGCCCTGATTCAGCTGTAATAAATTACGAATAGGAATTGACGTATTCCCAACTTCCATCGAGATGGTCACCGGAATATCTAAAATCACGTCCAGATCGGGAGTTTCAGAACCAG
>NZ_LWGF01000959.1:0-1257 GCF_001635355.1 Oleiphilus sp. HI0125 | reverse complement strand
ATACTATTTACCAAGGCCAAAATTTACTAATCCCCGTGGCGTCGAAGAACAAGCATTTCTACAACATGAGTGAGCAAAACCGTATCAGCTCCGCGCAGACGAAAGTCAGGGGTAAGAACGGAGCCAGTAAGGTTTTCTATAAGGTGAAATCTGGAGATACCTTCTGGGATATAGCTCGCGCGCACAAAGTAGGCGTTCGCCAGCTAGCAAAATGGAATGCAATGGCACCTGGAGATGTTCTTCGACCAGGTAAAACACTGCTAATTTGGTCGAATACAGCTGCACAAAAAGCCTCAGCAAAACCTGCTTCAACACGTTATCAGCCTTCGATAGCAAGCTCGTATGCCCCGAGAGATAAGCTCAAAAAACTCAGCTATCGCGTACGCAACGGTGACTCTTTATGGCGCATAGCCAATAGATACAAGGTCTCGATCAACGAGCTAAAAAAATGGAACAAGCTTGGCGGAAAAAAATATCTTCAGCCAGGCCAACGCATCACGGTCTATGTTGATATCACGCAAGGCTAAGTATTCAACTTTTCTTGCCAATTATGTTCAACGCTAGTTTTGACTGAACGTAGAGTTGGTTAAACCGCTCTACGTATGCCGTGTCGATTTCTCGCTTACTCTCACAAAGATCTGCATATAAAAAACCAATCGGTTTAAACTGCGACTTCAACACTGCAACCAAACAAGTCTCAACACCCGTTTTGAAAGCAAGCGCATCGAGTTTTTTATCACTGTCAGCATCGCCGACTTTAAAGATAAACGCTTTTTCGCTAACCATTGCTTGTTCGAATGAGGCGCTCTGCTCTATCTCTTGCGTCACCGACACATTGCTCGATATCTTTGAGATGCCATCACTTAACTTACACACATACCGATGAGTAGTTGTATTTTTAAGGAACAATGCACAGCGTTCAAAGCCCGCGCCATAATAAACACCTCGCAGCAGCAAACGGAAAAAACCATTCATTTCAAATTCGTTTGCCAACAACATTTCGGTAAGCTTTTGACTTACATGCAGCTGTTTTTGCACGTCAAAGTCATGATGCGTTTTTACTTGCTTTACCAAACCACTATCAGACTCGTTCGTATCATTCTGAAGAATAATCTGTGGATCAGAGTCAGCGTTTACATCATCTTCAGCAGACAGCCCACTTCCCTCAGAGCTTTGTTGTACAGCATCTACTTCGCTTGAATCGCTGTTATCTGACAAGCGGCGCTGCACGTTATGAAGCATTGCTGGCAATCAAGG
>NZ_LWGF01000958.1:0-1031 GCF_001635355.1 Oleiphilus sp. HI0125 | reverse complement strand
AGCATCGATCCCCGGTATTCGTCGTTGGCCAAAAGAGTACTTGCCAACTATTTTTGACGAGACGCGTGTCGATCGCATTGTTGATATGGGGCAGCAAGAAGCCGAAGACACAATGCGCCTGCTTGCTGAGAAGGAAGGCATCTTTTGCGGGGTCTCTTCCGGTGGCTCTGTTGCAGCGGCATTGCAACTAAATCAAGAACTTGAAAATGCGGTAATTGTCGCCATTATTTGTGACCGAGGTGACCGCTATCTCTCTTCAGGCGTGTTTGCGAAATAGACAGCCTGCAATTAATTACTTAGAAGACTGAACATATTATGGCGAGAAGACGCAGAAAAAAGCTTCCTGTAGATCCAATTGAATGTGACATTACTGGAGGCTTAAGTCATGAAGGGCGCGGGATTGCCAAATTAGACGGAAAAACTCAGTTTGTTGATGCGGCATTACCAGGAGAGAAAGTCTCTGCGGTATATGTCGAAAAGCGCGGCAAATTCGATGAGTTGAAAACAGTAGAAGTACTCAGCGCCTCAGCGGAGCGTGTTGAACCTCCTTGTGCACACGCCGAGATTTGCGGCGGTTGTAGTTTGCAGCACATGGAGACCGATGCTCAGATCAAGTTCAAAGAGAATACACTGCGTCAGCACTTTGAACATTTCGGAAATCTTGAGCCGAAACAATGGATTGAACCTATGACCGGTCCAACGACTGGTTATCGCGGCAAAGCACGCCTAGGTGCGCGATTTGTAGCGAAAAAAGACACGGTATTGGTTGGTTTTAGAGAGAAGCGTAATAGTTTCTTAGCCGACATTCAGCAGTGTGAAGTGCTTAACCCGATTGTTGGTCACCGATTAATGGATTTGCGAGCACTCGTGGCAAGTTTGTCGGTATACAAAGAATTGCCGCAGTTTGAGGTTGCCTTAGGTGAAGATGCGAGTGCGCTAGTCGTGCGACACATGGCGCCTTTAACCGAGGAAGATACCGTTAAGCTGATACAGTTTGGCCGAGATAATGCATTCCATATTTACTTGCAGCC
>NZ_LWGF01000957.1:0-2028 GCF_001635355.1 Oleiphilus sp. HI0125 | reverse complement strand
GACCTTTATGATGCACGGCCTTATGATATGCCGCGTAGACTTTATATGGGTCGTGACCTCCACGGTTTAGCTGCTCAATATCTTCATCCGTTAGATTATCTGCCAACTTCCCGAGCTCAGGATAACGACCAAAGAAGTGCTTACGTGTATACGCGCCACCGTTGGACTTAAAGCTCTGCATTTCTCCATCAACAAGCTCATTCATAGCTTGTTGCATTGCACCATTTTCATCCTGCTCAAATAGCGGATCCCATTTACGCCCCCAAACAACCTTTAAAACATTCCAGCCTGCGCCTCTAAACACACCTTCTAATTCTTGGATGATTTTACCATTGCCACGCACCGGTCCATCCAAACGCTGCAGATTACAGTTCACAACAAAAATAAGATTATCGAGTTTTTCTCGACCTGCTAAGGCAATTGAGCCAAGAGTTTCAGGTTCATCCGTTTCACCGTCACCAATGAAACACCATACTTTTCTCTCACCTTTATCTGTTAAGCCTCGGCTATGGAGATACTTCATGACATGGGCTTGATAAATCGCCTGTAAAGGACCAAGCCCCATAGAAACCGTCGGGAATTGCCAATAATCCGGCATTAACCATGGATGCGGGTATGAAGATAGACCATCCCCATCCACCTCATTTCTGAAACGATCCATCTGACCTTCGTCAAATCGTCCCTCTAAATATGAACGCGCATAAATACCTGGAGATGAGTGCCCTTGGACATACACTAAGTCAGCTTCTCGCTTATCATCACCGGCATGAAAGAAATAGTTGAAACCAACATCGTATAGCGTCGCGCTAGAAGAAAATGACGAAATATGACCACCGAGAGCGCCCGGACGATCATTTGCGCGCAATACCATTGCCATCGCGTTCCACCGAATCAAGGAGCGAATACGACGCTCCATGAATAAATCACCAGGCATTCTGGCTTCGTCTTTTAGCGGAATCGTGTTGCGATAGGGAGTAACGACAGAATGCGTTGGCAATAAACCACTCGAAGCGCCTAGGTCTTGCAGTCGAGAAAGGATATACTGCGCGCGTTCGAGCCCTTCAAACTTAATTAGTGAGCTGAGGGCATCTAGCCATTCTTCAGTACCATTTGGGTCCTGATCTGAGTTCATAATTACTCCGTACACTTATGTGATTTTGCATATATGGACAAAATGTACTGAAATGGCCGACAAAAACATTCCAATTCCGCGCCAAATTGCTCATAATTTAAACAAACGTAATATTTGTTCCGACCTTTCGGAACGAACACAAACGGTGGAATAAAAGAGTAGTCGAGATTTTTTTTAGTGCGTGTTCGCGAAAATGTAAATCTTGCCTAACTGGTTAACTAAATATAACGACAATCTAGCAATTTACAATGAAATACTTATACTCAACATTCACATTATTGATGAGCTTCTCATTTTTTGCCTATGCGGTTGAGCCGCTGTCTGAAAATGACATGAGTGATCTAGCGCTAGACTCTGGAAGCGGGCTGCTCCAAATATACGGACCAACTGCTGCGGGCTTGCGTGTCGAAGCTCTTGGCAAGAATGAAGAACCTCCCGAAAATGAGTCCACTGACGATACATCCATCAAATCTGCCGAATCGACGATAAAATCACTGGAAGATCAGTTGACGGAAGAGTTCCAGCGAGAGCGTCCTGACTTAGAGTTTGACCCAAACCTACAAGCTATCGTTAAACCTAATGAACGCGTAGTGGGTGACGCAGCCTCTTTTGATACCTTAAGTCAGATTCAGTACAACAAAAGCAATTTTAAACATGAAGCAACGTTCAATTCAGATGGAAGCGTGCAACATGATAGAGACCTTCAGATCGACTTGCTGAAGTTTGAAAATATCGGTGGGGATGATTTGAACGACCCGAGCACGATCGGAAGTATTTATATCTCTGACTGGACGTCTCAAGGATCTACGACAACTCAAGTACGATAGTTCTAAAAGCCAAAAACAAAAAAGGCGCATCGAAATGCGCCTTTTTTTATATGTCGCTTACGTCTATCT
>NZ_LWGF01000956.1:0-1443 GCF_001635355.1 Oleiphilus sp. HI0125 | reverse complement strand
ATCGGTTTAAAGGTAGGCCTACCGAGCTTTGGATTAATCGGCCAAGCAATGGCTAGCAGCGCGAGTCTCAAGCACGCGCTTGATATTGCTCTTCGTTATAGCCAAGAAGTATTTCATTTCACCAACATCAATTATCACGTTAAGAACGACAATTTCGATTTACAATGGGAAATAGCTCATGCAGAGGATGAAGAGCTAAAAGACTTCTACATTTCTAGAGATTTTGGCGCTTGCTTAACAATCATGCGCTCATCAGGTCATAACATTCCGATCAAGAAGCTGAGCACGAGCTTAAGTGATGAAGTCTTAAGTAAAGAAATCGTCGAGGAATTGTCTTGCGATGTAAATGTGGAATCGAAGGTAATGTCAATTACTGTCGATGAAAAGCTACTTCATCTACCTATGCCACTGTTAAATGCGCAAGCCAGCCAAACACTAGAGTCTCTCTGCTATACACAAATTGCTCTCCCCAACACTAATGAGAAAATGAGTCTGAGTGAGAAGATAGGGCAATTACTGAGACAACATCAATACATTCTGACACGCGACGATGCTGCGAACGCATTGTGTGTTTCTTCACGCACACTTGCTCGCCACCTTCTTAACGAAAAAACTACTTGGCGAACATTAGTTGCAACCCAGCGTATCGCAGAAGCCAAGCATCTACTTTCACACAGTGATGACAGTATCGAGTTAATTTCAGAAAAAGTAGGATTCAGCTCAAGCAGCGCTTTCTCTTTAGCGTTTAAAAGGGCATGCGCAAAAACGCCGAGCGAATATAGAAAGCACTATTCGATTCAAGCAAAAACTAAGACTGCCTAAAAGCTAAGCTTATTTGGAAGATGGAAGTGCGTAAGCAGACTCTTCTAATGGGCGCTTTAAGACCTGACTATAGAAGAACTCGAGCGCCTGACGCGCTTGATTAAGACGAGCTCGCGAAGGAGACAGACGACGCGTCACGTGTCGCAAAAATTCTTTCACGTTTTTCTCGTTCAAGCTAAAGGGGTTAGATAATCCGTTAAATGTAAGATACTGTGCGATCCACTGCTCGTAAGTATGGAATGTACGCTCACATAAAGCGTTCTTCTGACATACTTTTGTCATACGATCCGCAAGCCCTGGCTGAGCTTCATCTAGAACAATCTTCGCATCCATGTTGACCGCCTGAACTATCTTTCTTATTTAAGTGTGCGCACTTTACCAGATTATGCAAAGCACGCAAATACTCAAAAGACCTAAGCTTTTAACTCTTCAATTGCATCGATGTATTGCTGCATCGCTTCATCTGCACTCGCACCTTTAAGGTCTTCCCATGCTTGATATTTAGCGCGACCAACGAAGTCCATCATGCCAGGTTTTTTACCTGTCACATCACCTTCTGTAGCTTGCTTGAACAAAGCGTACATCTTTAGCTTAAGCTCGTTCGATGGCTGAAAGTCACCT
>NZ_LWGF01000955.1:0-1134 GCF_001635355.1 Oleiphilus sp. HI0125 | reverse complement strand
CGATATTATGCTGCCATACCAGAAGCGTTTCTAAGCTCATCGGTTTAGCGACAAAATACCCCTGTATGAGATCAACATCTTGATCAAGAAGATAACGAAGTTGGCTTTCAATTTCGACACCTTCTGCCACGATTCGACACGATAACTGCTTGGCCAAATAGATAATCACGTCAACGATGCTGCGTCCGGCATCGCTATGCTCGAGTTCGTCAACAAAGCGCTTATCGATTTTGATCTCATTGACGGGAAGTTTTTGCAAATAGGCTAAGGACGAATATCCTGTACCAAAATCATCAATAGACAAATCAAAGCCCAAGCTTTGTAAGCGCTTCATCTGTCGCATGGCAACGTCTATTTCAGTCAGTAAAGTCCCTTCGGTAATCTCTATGGTGATTCTTTCTGGAGAGACTTCATAGCGGCTTAATACCGAGGTCACGGCCTTTTCAAAATCATCTTTTATAAACTGGCAAGCACTGATATTAACCGCGATTCTGAAGTTTTCAGCGATACTTTCATCGCGCTCCATCACCTTCACTACACTGCACACATGACGAAAAACCAGTTCTTGTAGTTGCGGCATGATGTCGAGTTTTTCTGCTAATGGAATGAACTCAACTGGAGAGATAAAACCTTTTTCTGGGTGCTCCCAACGCATTAATGCTTCGAAGCCTTTCACACGTCCTGTTTTGTCAACTTGAGGTTGGTAGTACACCGTCACTTCTTCGTTATTCAGCGCATGCTCTAAGTCATATTCTAGGTGGAGTTGTTCGATCAGGTTTTTTTGGATCGTCTCATCAAAAAACACGACGCGCTCGTTGAGCTCTTTGGCTCGGTACATCGCAGACTCAGCCTGATTGATCAATTTTTCAGGGACAACGTTCTCGCCGCCAAAAACGTTGATTCCAACTCTCGCTGAAACTCTTAGCAGTTTATCGGCCACTTTGAAGTGCTTGTCGAATACCGACAGTACTTTCGTCGCGATACTCGTTGTGTCGCGCGTCAGCGTTTTTAGAGAATCGCTCATCGCATCAAGTAAGATTACAAAGTCATCGCCACCAATACGCGCTAGAGAATCCCGATGATCCAAGACCGCACCGATACGCTTTGAGATCGCAACCACCAGAGCATCACCAC
>NZ_LWGF01000954.1:0-767 GCF_001635355.1 Oleiphilus sp. HI0125 | reverse complement strand
TGTCGCAGCTAAAGTCTGAGCGCAGTGGCTTGTCCAAACGGAATTGTTGCAGACAAGCTAATACTAGCTGCCGCAACTATGCGAGAAATCTTCATAATGGTTCGTCCGTTAATATTTTATTTTTATTCAAGGTTTACCGAATCGATGGCTAAACCGAGAGCTTTATTCCTGCTCAGAGTGGCGGCAGGTCCTCAAGCTAAAGCTTTAAACTGGAGGGAATGGCGAAGCAGACAGTTCATTTGCTTCGCATTTAGTAATTTGAGCGTATTGTTCTTAGTTGATTGTGAGCAACTCATCGATCATTGACATGATTTCGTTTTCAGCAACAACGTTCGTTTCAACTGATTTCTCGTGTTGTTCTAACATCTCAAGTTGTGTTTCGACGATCTCAGGAATGTCTTCAGAACCTTGAAGTTTTATATCGAAGGCAAAGTCGATATCTAAGTCACGCGTTTGAACACTGATGGTAAAAGCATCAGTTTGTCGTGCGCCTTCGCTAAGCTTGATGCCATCAAGAGTAGCTTCATCAAAGTGGTAGAACCATTCTCCTGTAGCAAACACAATCAGTGAGCCGAAACGGCCCTGATATTCTTGAGCCTGCATAGAAGTGCTTTGATTCAAGCGTTTAAATTGACCATAAGCACCGATGCCTTCGTCTGAAATCATCGTACCTTTGTATTCGTTGTTAAGAATTTCTAGATGTTTTAAAGCCTGAAGCGAGTTGCGTTTGTTCTCAGCAGAACTCTGGTTGATGAGTTGTTCCACGG
>NZ_LWGF01000953.1:0-867 GCF_001635355.1 Oleiphilus sp. HI0125 | reverse complement strand
GCGCTGCTTGCGTTTAAAGATGGATCGCTATGATGAACTCGATGTAGTTTCCATAGAAGAGGCACTCTGTGGAAAACTCTGTGCTGCCAGTAAATAATAAAATCCAAAATGATTACCGACACAATAACAATTATGGCAAGTTGGTTATTGTTGTCGCTGATTAGATAAAAAATGCCTATCTGCCAACTTTCATTCAGCAGAGCGATGTTGGCAGCCAGCACAACGGGGGCTATTTGAAGGGCAAGGCTCGTTAATCCTGTTAAGGATATGTTTTCGACAAAATGTCTTGGGTTATTTTTACCAGATTGACGTGCGGGGATTAGATGTTCAATAAGAGACAAAGACATAAGACATAATCCAAAAACGGATAGTCTTATGATGCTCTGATATTGTTCAATAACGCTTGAAAGCACTTCCATTAGTTATGTATAGATTTCACCTGGCTCGTAACTGATGTTGGGAATGAATATTTGACGATGCGCTTGAATACGCCCCAATACTGCCTCCCGAAGCTACCGGTATTGTATGGAATTCCGTGTTCTCTGCAAATTTCTTGCACTTTAGGAGCCATTTCTTGGTATCTAGGTGCTGGAATATCAGGGAACAGGTGGTGTTCAACCTGATAGCTTAAATGGCCAGTGAGGATATGGAAAAGTTTAGAGCCTTCAATATTGGATGAGCCTAGAATCTGGCGATAATACCATTGGCCTTTTGATTCGTTTTTGGTCGATTCCTCATCGAATGTTTGTGCTTCTTCGGTGAAATGGCCACAGAATATGATAGTCGCGGTCCATAGGTTGCGTAAAATATTTGCGATAATCGCGCAACATAATACTGGCAATGCGACAGGCCAGAATATGAGCGGAA
>NZ_LWGF01000952.1:0-1424 GCF_001635355.1 Oleiphilus sp. HI0125 | reverse complement strand
TTTAAGCACCCATTTGTTTGAGCAAAGCTTCAGAGCTAGGCATTCTACCTCTAAACGACTCAAACATCTCGCCTACATCACGCGAACCACCACATTCTAGTATTTCGTTTCTAAAGCGCAGGCCAGTCTGCTGATTGAACACGCCCTCTTCCTCAAAGGCTGAGAAAGCATCCGCAGACAACAGCTCTGCCCACTTATAACTGTAATAACCCGCCGCATAACCGCCTGCGAAAATATGCGTAAACGCGTTAGCAAAACGTGCGAATGATGGAACAGGCACAACGGATATATCTGCTTGCGTGCGTTCTAGTAGCCCTTGTATATCGGTTTTATCCTTTTGATATTCATGGTGTAAACAGAAATCAAACAAGCCAAATTCCAATTGACGAACAGTCTGCATTCCAGCCATAAAGCTCTTGGCTTTCATCATCTTTTCAATCAATGCGTCAGGCAAGCTCTCCTTGTCATCGACATGTGACGACAAAAACTCGAGCGCTTCGGGCTGCCAGCACCAGTTTTCCAGAAATTGACTCGGCAACTCAACAGCGTCCCAAGGCACACCAGCGATCCCAGAAATCTCAGGATAAGAAATCTTAGTCAAGCAATGGTGCATTGCATGACCGCATTCATGGAATAAGGTTACGACGTCGGAATGTGTCAGCAAACTTGGCTTTCCGTCACTCGGCGCAGCAAAATTACAGACCAAATACGCAACAGGTAATAAAGGCTCTTCTTTGTCGAACTCTGTCAATTTATGACATGTACCTACCCATGCGCCGCCACGTTTTCCATCACGCGAATACAAATCCATGTAGATATACGCCAAGGCTTGACCATTTTGCAAAACTTTAAAACAGCGCGCATCGGGGACTGGCGTACTTACCCCTTCTTGCTCTTCAAGCTCAACACCGAAAACGCGCTTTAGTACTTCAAACAAGCCACTTAAAACCGTTGGCAAAGGGAAATATTGGCGTAGTAATTCCTGATCGACATCAAATCGTTCCTTACGCAAGGTCTCCGTCACAAACGGTACATCCCATGCAGCTAGCTCAGCCAATCCGAATTTCTGTTTTGCATAAGCTGTCAGCTCAACAAACTCCTTCTCCGCAAGAGGCTTAGCTTTCTCATGAAGATCGTATAAAAAATCGAGGACCTGCTGCGGCGATTCAGCCATCTTCGTTTGCACCGATAAGTCTGCATACGAAGCCAAATCTAATAATTCAGATTTACGTAAACGTGCATCCATAATGTCACGCATTAGTTCTTCATTCGCGTGAGAGAGATCATGCGGCCCTTGATTTGAAGCTCTGGTAATAAACGCTTCATACAAAACTTTTCTGAGATCTCTATCCTCGCAATACTGCATCACGGGCAAATAAAGAGTGAGATCCAAACCCAAGAGGTAACCAGTTTCATAGCCCTTA
>NZ_LWGF01000951.1:0-1207 GCF_001635355.1 Oleiphilus sp. HI0125 | reverse complement strand
CAATTCGTTTGCGAATGCAACTTCTTCTGGACCGTGCATCTTAGGCTTAACGATGTTTACAGAACCAGTTGTTGAATTCTGGAATGGGCTGTTGCCTTTCAAATCGTGAATAGCGATCAAGGTTGTGATCACGCCGTCCATGATGCCTTCTGGAATTTCGTTGCCGTCTTCAAGAAGAATCGCTGGGTTAGTCATCAAGTGACCAACGTTACGAACGAATAGCATTGAGCGACCTTTCAATGAGAACGTATTGCCATCAGTGCCCGTGAATTCACGGTCTTTGTTCATAACACGCGTGAAGGTTTTGCCGCCTTTGGAAACTTCTTCAGCAAGGTCACCTTTCATAAGGCCTAACCAGTTTCCGTATGTAGTAACTTTGTCTTCTGCATCAACAGCTGCTACTGAGTCTTCGCAGTCCATGATGGTAGTTAGTGCAGCTTCCATAGTTAGGTCTTTAACGCCAGCAGCGTCAGTTGAACCAATTGGGCTGTCTGCATCGATCAAGATTTCAATGTGAAGACCGTTGTTCTTAAGAAGGATAGAAGTCGGCGCAGCAACATCACCTGTGTAACCAACGAACTTCTCTTCTTGTGCTAGGCCAGTTGTTGAACCGTCAGCCAAAGACACAACAAGCTTGCCGCCTTCAATTGCGTACTTAGTGCTACCAACGTGTGACCCAGCAGCCAATGGTGCCGCTGTATCAAGAACACCACGTGCGTATGCGATAACTTTGTCGCCACGCACTTTGTTGTAACCGCCTTTTGCTTTCTCTGCACCACCTTCTTCAGAGATAACAGTAGAGCCGTAAAGCGCATCGTATAGTGAACCCCAACGAGCGTTAGAAGCGTTCAATGCGAAACGTGCATTCATTACAGGTACAACCAACTGAGGACCAGCCATTTCAGCAATTTCTGGCTCTACGTTTTGAGTAGTTGCATCGAAGTCAGCACCTTCTTCTACAAGGTAACCAATCTCTTGTAGGAATGCTTTGTATTCTGCGAAATCGAAGTCTTGACCTTTACTCTCGGTGTGGAAAGCGTCAATCTTAGCTTGGATATCATCACGCTTTGCAAGCAACTCACGGTTACGTGGTGCTAGTTCGTTCGCGATAGCACTGAAGCTTGACCAAAATGCTTCTTGATCAACACCTGTGCCTGGAATTGCTTTTTCGTTTACGAAATC
Organism: Oleiphilus sp. HI0125; assembly: GCF_001635355.1. Lineage (NCBI taxonomy): Bacteria > Pseudomonadati > Pseudomonadota > Gammaproteobacteria > Oceanospirillales > Oleiphilaceae > Oleiphilus > Oleiphilus sp. HI0125. The sequence continues at coordinate 25 of NZ_LWGF01000951.1, read as the reverse complement.
GTATAGCTCTTTTGCGACCTGAAGG
>NZ_LWGF01000950.1:0-791 GCF_001635355.1 Oleiphilus sp. HI0125 | reverse complement strand
TCTAGACTAACGTTTTCAGTCAAACCTAACGACGAATACAACATATTTACAGGCAATAAGGCATCTTTGATTTCTGCACCCGGCGCTCTAAATGCTGGTAAATCGACTGGATTGATCACGTTAATACCGTTGATAATGAAGGTCGATTCACCCCAGCTCACAACTTGCTTACCCGCTTTAACGCTTAAAGGCATTTCACCCAAATAGAAGTCAGCAAAAATATACGCATCCATTAGCTCTATATCGGATGCATTATCTTGACCGTCTTTACTCAAAGTACGCGTAGGGTTCACACCATCATTCGCGAACTTCTCGTCCTCAAGCACGAAATCATACCAATAACGCACTCTCGCAAAAGCACCAACGCTATCGCCTTGAATTAAAAAATCAGTACTGCCTTTAATCGTTTCAGAGAAGGTATCGCCTTTCTCGAAGTTCAGGTTACCATCATCACTGTTAATCGAGGCACCTAATGCTTCGTATTTCGCATTTGAAGAGTTTGCACTCTGGCCATAAAAACCATTTCCCAAACCAATATTGTATGGATGGGGATCTTCTAAACGCCAACTCGCACCTGCAGACAAGGTGGTATCAATACTGGCTTCATAATCACCAATGTAGAACTGAACAGCAGAAGTTGGTGTAGAGAATGCAGCCGCAACAGCAAGAGCCAATGGCATCTTACGCATTTGTCGCGACAACTGTATTTTTTTTGTCATCGAACGCTACTCCGTAATTTCAGTCGCAATACTTGCGACGTAGTACTTTTCTAACCTGAGCAGGGGTAAAAA
>NZ_LWGF01000949.1:0-1224 GCF_001635355.1 Oleiphilus sp. HI0125 | reverse complement strand
CATCGCGAACTTTTTTACTCAACATCAAATTGATCTGGTTAGTAGAGGGCAAGATAACAGCTTGCTCTCCCGTCAAACCAAGAATCTCACATGCATCAAAGAAGCCTTCAATCTTCTCGTTCACACCGCCAACTGGCTGAACCTCACCAAATTGATTCACCGAGCCGGTTACAGCAAAATTTTGCTTAATTGGCCGTTCACCTAACGAAGAAACTAACGCGCATAATTCAGCCAACGATGCGCTATCACCATCAACTTCTCCATAAGACTGCTCAAAGGCAATACTTGCAGACAAAGGCATCGGCTTATACTTCGCAAACAAAGTCGAAAGATAAGATGAAAGAATCATCACACCTTTCGTGTGAATATTTCCGCCTAGACGCGCATTGTGCTCAATATCAATGATATCGCCATCACCAAAGTAGCAATTCGCAGTCACCCTATTCGGCATACCGAACTCGGCTCCACCTGTACTCAAAACTGAGAGCGCATTGATTTGTCCGATCACAGCCCCTTCGACACTTAGCAAAGTGGAACCATTGCTTAGGGTGTGAAACATTTGATCTTTGATACGACTGTTACGCATTAAGTTACTTTCTAAAGCCCTCTCTACATGAGCACAACGAATCATGTTCGAGCTTTGTTCTTGGGCCCAGTAATTACTTTCACGCAACAAGTTGGCGATATCCGACGCGTGCAGAGAAAGCTTACTTTGGTCTTCTGCTTGTCGTGAACTATGTTCAATCACTCGAGCGATCGCTTTGCGATCACAATGCAGAAAAGACTTCTCGTGAACCAAACTTGAAATGAACTGCGCATAATGAGATTCAGAGCTTNGCGTTCTAGGCATTTCGTTCTCAAAGTCAGCAGCGACTTTGAAGAGCTCTGTGAACTCAGGATCATAATGCTGAAGCAGTAAATAAGTCTCTCTATCACCCAGTAAAATGACCTTCAGGTCTAAAGGCATTGCTTCTGGATCAAGAGAGATAGTCCCCGATAAAGTAACTTCGCGCTCCAAAGAATTCACTTGCAGAGAACGCGAACGTAAAGCGCGTTTCAAGCCATCCCATACAAAGGGTTGCTCAAGCACTTTCGCAGCATCAATAAGTAAATAACCACCGTTTGCCCTGTGGACAGAGCCTGAACGAATCAAGCTAAAATCGGTAAATACAGATCCTTTGTAGGTCACGCTTTCTACATAACCAAACAAGTTGTGGTAATTGG
>NZ_LWGF01000948.1:0-1363 GCF_001635355.1 Oleiphilus sp. HI0125 | reverse complement strand
CTTCTACGAGCAACGTAATCTGGCTTACGAGCTGTTGAATAAGATTCCCGGCGTACAATGTACTAAGCCAGAAGGCGCACTTTACATGTTCGTGAAGCTAGACCCTGAAGTTCACAAAGTCTACAACGACGAACAACTAGTACTCGACTTGCTCAAACAACAAAAAATTCTCATCGTGCATGGTACTGGCTTTAATTTGCAAGACACTCAACATTTCCGTTTTGTATTCCTACCGCGTGAAGATGTACTTCGAGATGCGATTGCGCGTTTCGAAAAATTTTTACAGACCTACAAGCAGCTTCCTGAAACAGAATAAAGCATGTACGACATACACATTGAAGAGTTTTATCGCGATTGCGCGGTCGTACTATTGCAGCTTTATCAGAGCTTTCCTGTAAAAAGTTCGGTTTTTGTTGAAGACGTTGCAGGCCCAGATAATCCTGACGAATTTGGGCTTCATAGCCCTCGTTTTCAGGCCTGTTTCGGAGCAATGTTGTGGCTAGAAAGCGAAGGATACATGAGCTTTGAGTCAACGCTTCGACAAGAAGCGATTGAGCAGGCGACGCTTAGCGCCCTAGGACTAAGATTGCTCAATCATCTAAGCGATGAGTTAGCCGAAGAGGACAACAAGCTTCCTAATGTAGAGATCCTTAGAATTGCTTTGAAGAATGGGACCTCGACTCACTTGGCTCGCTTGATGATTCATTTGTTTTCAGAGTACAAAAATAAATAGACGAACTTATGCACTGTAAGCGATGTCGTACAAGACGTAGTCGTGATAGCCACATAAAATGGGCCGATAACCACTAATCTCTTGGTTCAGAGCATCGTCTCCACTATCGACCTGCAGTGCTTTACCCTCTAACGCATGAAGCTTTTCTTGCGTCCCGACAAATTGAATGTTGGTAATGCCAAGCATTCTTAACACGCGAACGCTTAGCTGCTGATTACCGCGGCCTAATACTACTCCCTGCCCTCCAATCACAGACAAAAACAACTTTGCCTTTGGATAATTGCCAAGTAAATCAATCAATACTGGTTCGTTCGCATCCTTCGCAATACACTCTCCGTTATACCAGGCATCCACACCAAGCAAGGTTGGCTCATCAATGCCGACGAACTCTTTAATATGTCGTAAGCTACCACCAGAACCAAAGAGATAAAGTACATCATCCTCGAGCGTCTCAGAGACGAATGCCGCAATGTCATCTAGCGATAACTGATCATCAGGCAACCGCTACACTTTACGCATTGCACCAACAATTGATCATCGGGAACAAGCAACTCACCAAAGTGCTTGGTAACAACCCGCCCCTCTTGAAAGGATCGTTCGTCAATATCACGCACCTCAGCTTCAGTCACC
>NZ_LWGF01000947.1:0-1391 GCF_001635355.1 Oleiphilus sp. HI0125 | reverse complement strand
GCGACCTGACCGTTTAAGGTATAAGTCCATTTGCCTGTAGTCTTGTCGAAATTCATTGAGCCAAGCTGCCCTTGCCCACTGACAAGCGTCCACGTCACTAGCGTGCCATTAAATGTGTTTGGCAAAGAGCCTTGGTCTGTTACTTTGTTGTTTTCAATGGCTGCACCGGTATCAACGATCTGGCCGCTACTTACCACTTGGTTTTGCGCCGTCCCATCAATACTCATCACAATTTGTTTGGTCGCGGTATCGCCATTCGCGTCGGTGACTTGCACTGTAAAGACATCTTGAACTGTCACACCGGGTTGAAGCGCCTGTACTGCAGGACTATTACTGTCGAGTTTGTACTCCCATTGTCCGGTATTAGGGTTCAAGGTCAGTGTGCCGAAGTTGCCTTGCCCACCGCCATTCAAAGACCATGTATGGGTATCCCCTGCATCTGGATCAAGCGCAGCAAGTGAGCCACTCGATTGGGTTAATGAGCCCTCAACCAATCGTCCCGAGTCTTGCCCAATAATGGTTGGCGCATCGTTGGTACCTTGAATGTCGACGTTAACGGTCTGCTCATGCCGATGACCGTTGGCATCGATCATGACAATCTTCCACGTTTCAGTAACTTGTTGACCTTCAGCGAGCGCTTCGGTTTGCGGAGAATTATTGAGCGTATAGATCCATTTTCCAGTGTTGGCATCAACGGTCAGGGCACCATATGCACCGCCTACAACAGGATGCGCAGAGACAGATTGATAGCTTCCAACGGTTGAAGGAATTGGCGAACCAGACTGAACATTGCTATCTGTATAGGTGCCATTTGCAAACCTAAAAAATTCGATGTTCTTAACGGTATCTGTGCCGTCACGCCCAGGTATGGTATCGATAACTCGAAACTGACCATTGCCCAAATCGACAATACGATACTCACTTCGACTTCCAGTAAACTCAGCGGTATCGCCTTTATTAGCCGATCCGCCATCTAACAGATCATTTCCGCTACCACCTCTTAAAACGTCATCTCCTTTTCCTCCCTTCAATTGGTCGTTGCCATCACCTCCGTGAATTCGATCATCCTTATCGCCTCCGTCTATCCGGTCGTTACCTCCGCGTCCGTCGATAAAATCTTGCTTGTTAGTACCCTTAATGTGATTGTCTGCATTATTGCCAACACGAGTAGGACTAGAATTTTCATCAGGTGCTTTAAACTCTGGGTCTTTTAAGGCAGTACCCGGTGCGCCAGAAAATGAGCCACTATCTTTGGGTTTGGTATTCTCAATAACATTCGCGACAATCGTAGGGTGCGTCGTGGTTACGCCACTCGGAGGAGTGCCTCCGCCCCCTGGAGCTCTATTTTGCGTTCCGATGACATCGACATTAATCGAGAAGGGTTGAGAAGT
>NZ_LWGF01000946.1:0-1644 GCF_001635355.1 Oleiphilus sp. HI0125 | reverse complement strand
TATTCAAACCAGGACATTACGTTTATGCGGATAACAACGGCGTGATTGTCTCGCCAGAGCCTTTGAGCATGCCTGCTTAAAACTTCGGTTGCGCTAAAAAAGCCCAGTCAAATGACTGGGCTTTTTGTTATTGGATCTAAATTGTCACTCTTGTTCCGACTCTGTGCCAGACTGTTCAAGTTCTTCTAATTCCGCGCGTTTAGCTTTTGAAATATAGGTCGACTTCTTTTTAGGCGCACGTTCAGCCGCCTCTTTTTTCATTCGCTTTTTATTGATTTGTTTGATTTTTTTTTGTCTGTTCATTTTGTCTGTCGTTAGTTTTTACAAGCGATAAGCGACTCACCCGCCGCGAAGGCGGAAGCCCATGCCCATTGAAAGTTAAAGCCGCCTAGATGTCCGGTAACGTCAAGAACTTCGCCGATCAGAAATAAGCCTTTTTGCTTTTTACTTTCCATTGTTTTGGAAGATACTTCATCTGTATGGACTCCGCCTAGCGTTACTTCAGCGGTACGATAGCCTTCTGTGCCAGAGGGTTTGAGTGTCCAAGATTGTAGTTGCTGGGCAATCTTGCGCAGTGCTTTATCTTGCATTTCGCCCATTAGTGTTGTGGCTAGATCCTTCCAAAATAGATCTTCAAGTTCTTGCACGAAAGATTTAGCTAGGCTCTTTGCGAGTATATTTTTGAGTAAGGCCTTTGGTGCATTTTGTTTTGCTTCAAAAAGCACTGCTTCGATATCTGTTTCTGGAAATAGGTTGATCTGTATTTCTTCTGAAGTGTGCCAATAATTTGAAAGTTGTAATGCCGCGGGGCCAGATATCCCTCGGTGTGTAAACAGTATGTTCTCTCGAAACGTGCGTCGCTCGTTATAAATCGCGCTGTCATGCGCCAAGCCAGACAAACGTTCGGTAAGCCCTTTGGTGGCATCACTGAAGGTGAATGGAACAAGACCTGCCCGAGTGGGAAGAACCGAATGCCCAAATTGTTCCGCAACTTGATAACCGAACCCGCTAGCGCCCATTGTAGGAATAGATAATCCGCCGCTCGCGATGACTAATTGCTTAGCCTTGAAAGTACCGATATTTGTTTTGAGAACGAAATAATCATTCTCGTATTGAATGTTATCGATATCGCACTTAGTGCGAATGTCGACCTTATCCGGCGGACACTCTTCTATGAGCATCTTAAGAATGTCTTTGGCGCTATTGTCGCAAAACAATTCGCCATGTTTGCGCTCGTGATAGGGGATTTGATGCTTTTCGACCAGTGAAATAAAGTCCCACTGTGTATATCGACTGAGCGCAGATTTAACAAAATGAGGATTTGCACAGAGATAGTTGTCGGGTTCGACAAAGTAATTAGTGAAGTTACAGCGTCCCCCGCCAGACATGAGTATTTTTTTGCCGACTTTATTTGCGCGATCTAGTACAACCGTATGTAGGCCTTTTTGTCCAGCAAATCCTGCGCACATTAATCCTGATGCGCCGCCACCAATAATGATCACGTCGCTGGTGGTAATGTAGTCATTCATAAGTATTAGCTAGATAAAGAGGTGGGGAAGTCTTCTTTGTATAGTTTTATATCTTTGATACTTCCAGATTCGGGGACTTTTGCATACCAAATGTGTTTATCCCAATCACCTAATA
>NZ_LWGF01000945.1:0-19732 GCF_001635355.1 Oleiphilus sp. HI0125 | reverse complement strand
TTTGATAAAGCGACAAAAATCTTTCTTGGAGTGCTTGCAGCGCTGACCTTCTTGGTTGTTATCTGTAACACCATGTTTGAGGCAGGCAGCGCACTGCATATTCCAACGTATACCGTTACTTTGTTGGGCAAGTATTTAACGTTTGCTCTTTTGGCTGTCGCGGTCGATTTGATTTGGGGTTACTTGGGTATTCTTAGCCTTGGTCATGGTGCATTCTTCGCTTTAGGCGGATATGCGATGGGCATGTATCTAATGCGTCAAATCGGTGATCGTGGTGTATACGGAGATCCAGTATTGCCTGATTTTATGGTGTTCCTAAACTGGAGTGAGCTGCCTTGGTTCTGGCACGGCTTTGACCAATTTTGGTTCGCCGCGCTTATGGTGGTTGTTGCCCCTGGTGTCTTAGCGTTCGTATTTGGTTGGTTAGCGTTTCGTTCTCGTGTGACTGGTGTATACCTTTCAATCATCACGCAAGCTTTAACCTTTGCTTTGATGCTCGCTTTCTACAGAAACGAGATGGGCTTTGGTGGCAATAACGGATTGACAGACTTTAAAGACATTTTAGGGTTTGATCTTCAGTCTGATGTGACAAGGCTGACCTTGTTTGGCTTGTCTGCCCTCGCGCTTGCATGCGGTTATATTGCTTGTCGATTTATTGTGACCTCGAAGCTTGGTCGTCTGGCGATGGCGATTCGGGATGCGGAATCAAGAACGCGCTTTATTGGGTACAAAGTTGAAAACTTTAAGTTATGGATTTGGACTTTTTCAGCAGCATTAGCAGGTATTGCAGGCGCGTTGTATGTGCCACAAGTTGGCATTATCAATCCGAATGAATTCTCTCCTTTGAATTCAATTGAGTTGGTTGTATGGGTGGCATTAGGCGGTCGAGCGACACTCTACGGCGCTGTTGTAGGGGCGATATTTGTTAACTATGCCAAAACATACTTTACCGGCGTACTTCCCGAAGTTTGGTTGTTTGCCCTGGGTGGCTTGTTTGTCGTGACCACAATATTTTTACCAAAAGGTGTGGCTGGTCTAATGGCGCGTAAGGAGGCTGCAGCATGAGCGATATGTTTACAGGCTACATAGATGCCGTCCGCCATAAGGATCGTGTATTCGATTTTGTCCAACCAATGGATAACCCGAAATTAAATGTGGATAAGGGTTGCATTCTATATCTCGAGGACGTGAGTGTTAGCTTTGATGGGTTTAAGGCTATTAACGACTTGAATCTATATATCAATGAGGGCGAGCTGCGCTGCATTATCGGTCCAAATGGTGCCGGTAAAACGACCATGATGGATATTATTACTGGTAAGACGCGCCCCGATACTGGCAGTGTTTATTTCGGGCAGAATATTAATCTACTCAACATGGATGAGCCTGAGATTGCAGAATCTGGGATCGGTAGGAAATTTCAAAAGCCTACAGTGTTTGAAGAGCTGAGTGTTTTTGAAAATCTAGAGCTAGCGATGGCAGGTAATAAGTCAGTTGTAGGGACTTTGCTAGCGAAGCTATCTGGTGAGCAACTAGATCTTATTGATGAGACCTTAACCTTGATTGGCTTGAAAGACGAGTCAATTAAACGGGCAGGATCATTGTCTCATGGCCAAAAGCAATGGCTTGAGATTGGGATGCTTATTATGCAAAAACCGAGATTATTGTTGGTTGATGAACCTGTAGCTGGAATGACTCACCAAGAGATGGATAGAACGGCAGAGCTTTTGATTTCATTAGAAGGAAAGCATTCCGTGGTTGTAGTAGAACACGATATGGATTTTGTGCGTTCAATCGCGAGAACCGTGACCGTATTGCATCAAGGTTCTGTGTTGGCCGAAGGGAGCATGGATGAAGTTCAAAATAATCCTAAAGTTAAAGAAGTGTATCTCGGAGAGTAATGATGCTTAGTATTTCGAATTTGAACCAATTTTATGGTGAAAGTCATACTCTTTGGGATCTCGATATTGAAATAGAAGAGGGTAAGTGCACCTGTCTGATGGGGCGCAATGGTGTTGGGAAAACCACCTTGCTTAACTGCGTAATGGGGCTTATCCAGCCAGCATCTGGGAGCATAAAGCTAGGAGATAAAGATTTAACTAGTTTGAGTGCGGAGCAGCGTGCGCCAAGTGGAATTGGATATGTACCTCAAGGGCGTCAGATATTTCCTATGCTTACAGTCGAAGAGAACCTTCAAATTGGATTGCCAATCCGCAAGGATAAAAAGAAGCAAATTCCTGACTTTATTTATGAACTCTTCCCTGTACTGCACGAAATGAAGCATCGACGAGGCGGAGATTTAAGTGGCGGCCAGCAACAACAGCTTGCTATTGGACGTGCGCTAGTGCTCGACCCAAAGCTACTGATTTTGGATGAGCCTACTGAAGGGATTCAACCGAATATTGTTCAGGAAATTGGCGATATCATTCGCAAACTAAACAAGGATATTGGGCTTACTGTACTTCTAGTGGAGCAAAAGCTTCCTTTTGTTCGTCGTACATCAGATAACTTCATAATCATGGATCGCGGCCGAAAAGTGGCTATGGGTGGTTTAGAAGAATTAAATGATGACTTGGTTAGGGAGTACTTAACGGTATAAACTACCTGCTCGCTTCGGTTTAAATTAAAGAAAGATGAATGCAGCAGTCCACAATCCTTTAGATGGCCTTTCAAGCTATGGTTCAGACCGTGCCTGGGAGGCTAATCTTCACCTATCTTATTCGTTAAAAAGTAACAGAACGATCGTCAGTAATATGCGGTTTAAAGGGCCTTTGCGCGTGCAGAGACCTTTTTATCCCGAGCAAGGACGATGTCACACCTACTTGCTTCACCCCCCGGGTGGGATGGTAAGTGGCGATAAAATCGATATTTCTGTTGATGTCAACGAAGGTGCGGAAAGTTTTATTACAACGCCTTCTGCCGGCAAACTTTATGGCGCAGACTCAGAAAACGTTGTTCAAACTCAAAATATAGAACTCAATGTTGCCGATAACGCGACCTTGGAGTTTCTTCCTCAAGAAAATATTTTATTCGATCGCGCAAACGGCAAGCTTTCCACGTCAATTAATCTTAGTAAATCTTCCAAATTTATTGCGTGGGATATGTTAAGTTTTGGGCGTCCTCATGGTGGGTACCATTTTAAGAGCGGCAGCTTAGACCAGCTCCTCCAAATTAAGATTGATGGCAAATTAGTTTTACATGAGGGATTTAAGACGGATGACGATCTAACAATACTATCTAGCCCAGTCGGCATGATGGGGCACCTTCATATGGGCAGTTTGTTTATCGTCGTACCGGAGAAAATAGAACATTATGTAGCTTGGACGGAGCAGGCGAGAGAGCTACTCGTTAATGATGAAACACTCCGCATGGCCGCAACGCAGCGTAACGGCGTATTGATGATTAGGGCGCTCAGCGATGATATTGAGATGCTTAGAAACGCATTTATAAAAGTATGGCAAGGGTTGCGTTTAGCAGTGCTAGAACAAGAACCAGTTATGCCGAGAATATGGCTTACCTGACTTAACAAGGAATTTTACTATGGAACTCAGTCCGAGAGAAAAAGACAAATTGTTGATTTTTACCGCTGCACTTGTTGCCGAGCGTAGGCTCGCACGAGGCGTAAAGCTAAATTACCCTGAGGCGGTCGCACTTATTTCTGCTGCGATTATGGAAGGTGCCAGAGACGGTAAAACGGTCGCGGAGTTGATGAGCGAAGGGCGCCAGATTCTTTCTAGTAACGATGTGATGGATGGCATTGCTGACCTACTACATGAAGTACAGGTTGAAGCGACTTTTCCTGATGGAACGAAACTTGTTACTGTCCATAACCCGATTGTTTAGGAGCGAACATGAAGCTTGGTGAGTATTTTATTAAAGAAGGCGAGATCGAGCTTAATGCTGGTCGACCCGTTACTGAGATTAAGGTGGCCAATACGGGTGATAGACCTATTCAAGTTGGCTCTCACTATCATTTTGCAGAGACAAATTTGGCGCTTGAATTCGATCGTAACGAAGCTAAAGGGAAGCGCTTAGATATACCAGCTGGTACTGCAGTTAGATTTGAACCAGGTCAGTCGCGTACTGTTAACCTAGTGGAATTTGCCGGTAAAAAAGAGATATATGGCTTCCGTGGTGATGTGATGGGTAAGGTATAGGGAGATTTATAATGAGTAAAATTTCAAGAGAAGCCTATGCCAATATGTTTGGCCCCACGACTGGTGACCGAGTCCGCCTAGGCGATACCGAAATTATTATTGAAGTTGAGAAAGATTACACGGTATATGGCGATGAAGTTAAGTTTGGCGGCGGCAAGGTCATTCGTGATGGTATGGGGCAAAGTCAGGCTATGTCTGATGAAGTCGCCGATACCGTTATTACTAACGCGCTCGTTCTTGATCATTGGGGTATAGTTAAAGCTGATGTGGCGATAAAAAATGGTCGTATTTGGGCAATTGGTAAAGCTGGCAATCCTGATACACAAGAAGGTATCACAATTAATGTCGGCCCAGGGACAGAAGTTATTGCTGGCGAAGGGCAGATTCTAACTGCTGGCGCTGTTGATGCACACATTCACTTCATTTGTCCTCAACAAGTCGAAGAAGCATTAATGTCTGGTACGACAACCATGCTCGGCGGAGGAACAGGGCCTGCTACGGGTACTAATGCAACTACTTGTACACCTGGTCCGTGGCATATTGAAAGCATGATGAAAGGTACTGACGACCTTCCAATGAACTTTGGGTTCTTAGGTAAGGGAAATGTCAGTCAGCCAGAACCTATTGCTGAACAGATCAAGGCTGGGGCATTTGGGCTTAAACTACACGAGGATTGGGGTACTACGCCGCAGTCTATCGATAACTGTTTGTCTGTTGCAGAAGAATATGACGTTCAGGTTGCTATCCATACGGACACTTTGAACGAATCCGGATTTGTCGAAGATACCATCGCTGCATTCAAAGGGCGTGGCATTCATACGTATCACACTGAGGGGGCGGGCGGTGGTCATGCTCCAGATATTATCAAGGCGTGTGGCTATGAAAACGTTTTGCCTTCGTCTACGAATCCAACAAGACCTTATACGATCAACACTATCGATGAACACTTAGATATGTTGATGGTGTGTCATCACTTAGATCCTAATATTCCAGAAGACGTTGCCTTTGCTGATTCGCGTATTCGTAAAGAAACTATTGCCGCTGAGGATATTTTGCATGACCTAGGTGCGTTTTCTATGATTGCATCAGACTCTCAAGCGATGGGTCGTGTCGGTGAAGTGATTAGTCGAACTTGGCAAACTGCACATAAAATGAAAGTTCAGAGAGGTTTGCTTAAGGAAGATCAGGACCTAGGTTGCGATAACTTTCGAGCGAAACGATACATTACCAAATATACGATTAATCCAGCAATTACGCATGGTATTGCGCATGAGGTCGGTAGCATTGAAGTGGGTAAGCTTGCTGATTTGGTCTTGTGGAAGCCGGCGTTTTTCGCGACCAAGCCTAGCTTAATTCTAAAAGGTGGAGCGATTGCCGCAGCACCAATGGGTGACCCGAACGCTTCGATTCCAACGCCGCAGCCAGTGCATTATCGCCCAATGTTTGCCGCAATGGGGCGATCCGTTAATGCAACGAGCGTAACTTTTGTATCTCAGGCCGCATACGATGCGAACATAAAAGAAAAGTACGGTTTAGCGCGTCGCCTAGAGCCATGTAAATCGGTTCGCACGGTTAAAAAGCAAGATATGATTCATAACGCTGAAATGCCTGTCGTAGAGGTAGATCCACAGAATTATGAAGTGCGAGCGGATGGAGTTTTGCTGCATTGTGAGCCCTTAGCTGAATTACCATTGGCTCAGCGCTTTTTTTTATTTTAGGTAGTAAATAATTACAAATGTTAGAAGTAGATAAAAAGCACCATCATCACGGTGAACTTACTCGCGAGATCACGCATACAGTCGTACTTGATTACGATCAAAGATCTAAAGGACGATTGAAAGCGGTAACAACCGCTGGGCAGGATATCGGCCTATTTTTAGAGCGGGGCAAAGTCCTGAGAAATGGCGATATTCTCGAGACTAAAGATGGTGAACTCGTTCTTGTTCAATCTGCCAAAGAGAACTTGATCGAAGGATCATGTGACGATTGGTTGGTTTTCAGCAAATGCTGTTATCACTTGGGCAATCGACATGTGCCTATTCAAATCGATAAATTAAGCCTGCGTATGCGGCCTGATTACATATTAGAAGAAATGATGCAGCAGCTAGGGCTATCTACGAAGACTGTAGAAGCTGGGTTTGACCCTGAGTCAGGCGCCTACGCCGGTGGCCATCATCACCATCATTAAGAGAGTAATATTAAAATGATCGGCTTACTGTATTTGGCTAGCCCGACTCTGCCCATAGGGTCGTTTGCCTATTCTCAGGGGCTTGAGAAAGTCATTGAGACGGAGCGAGTGAGCGATCGTGAAAGCTTGCGCGCTTGGTGTTTTGATTATATTCGACTCGGTCTTTGTCAGCTCGATATTCCTTTGCTAAGTAAGTTATATCACGCTTTGGAAAACGAAGATCAGAGCGAATTTGAAGATTTGAATGAGCTCGTTTTCGCTAGTCGTGAAACAAGTGAACTGTATAGCGAGGAGCTTAATCTTGGGCAAAGTCTTCGGCGTTTGATCCGCACTCAAGACGCTATTACGAGTTTGCCTATAGTAATGCCTTCGAAACCAAGTTTCCTAGCTGCGTACGCGTATGCTGCAAAAGGTTTAGGTTTGTCTATTAATGAGCTTAAGGTGGCCTTTCTCTGGAGTTGGTTAGAAAACCAGGCCGCAGTTGCTTGTAAGGCTATCCCTCTTGGTCAGACTGACGCGCAGTCTATATTACTTGAGTCTCGAGAGCTTATCGAAAGGTCTATTTCTGCGGGTGAGGGCGAAGTATATGGCTCCTTGCCTGGGCAAGTTATTTTTAGTGCGCTGCACGAAACCCAATATTCAAGATTATTTAGGAGTTAACATGACCACACAGTGTTTGCGTGTTGGAATCGGAGGGCCTGTTGGCTCAGGCAAAACGGCCTTATTAAAAAACCTTTGTTCGGAGTTACGTCATCGTTACAACATGGCAGTCGTAACAAACGACATCTACACGAAAGAAGACGCTCAGTTTTTATTACGTCATGAAGCGCTAGACGAAGATAGGATTATGGGCGTTGAGACTGGTGGTTGTCCGCATACCGCAATCCGCGAAGACGCTTCAATGAATCTTGCTGCGATCGATGAATTACAAGATAAGCATGAAGGCTTGGAACTTGTTTTCGTTGAAAGCGGTGGCGATAACCTGAGTGCAACATTCAGCCCAGAGTTATCCGATCTAACTATTTATGTAATCGACGTTTGTGCTGGGGATAAAATTCCACGTAAAGGTGGTCCGGGCATTACGAAATCTGATTTATTGATTATCAATAAAATCGATGTCGCAGAGCAGGTAAATGCTTCACTAGAGGTAATGGATCGCGATGCCAAAGCTCAGCGCGGAGATAAACCTTTTATTTTTACAAACATGAATGCCAAGCATGGGCTAGATGAAATCATCAGCTTTATTCAGGATAAAGGAATGCTGCGTCCAGCCTAAAATGATATAGGTCAATTTTGAAACTATTTATCCCATTTCAAACTGAGACTTGCATCACGCATGGTCTCAGTTTGCGTTTTATAGCGTAGAAAAAATACGCTTTTTAATGTTAAAGTTTGTAACACGTTTTGCTCTATGTGAGCTATTTAATAAAAACAACCTAACAGCAGAGTAGTCCGTCATGTCGATCAGCACGACATTCCGAAAATTGCTAGTTCCTTTTACCTGTGCGCTAACGAGTGCCTTTCCGCTATTTTCTTTCGCTGAACTCAGAGCACTTGAAAATGAGGAAATGCAAGATATTCGTGGTCAGGCGGGCTTGACCATTGATATCGAAACTAAGTACACAATCGCGGAATTCGAATATGTAGATGCCGGTAGCATCTTCATGAGGGACTTAGCTTTTGAAGGTATCGACGGAGGCTTGGTCGACAATATCAGGGCTACGGTTGATATCTCGGGGCCAAATGAACGACTAGCTATGGGCTTTTCGGACTATGCTTTATGGGCGGCTATGGGTTTTCTGGATCCCACTGAGGAGGACGTGGAGTGGGCCCTGAGCGAATACGCCGACGCGTCTACCGGCACTATTGGTAAAGAAGTTGGTGACGGCGATCTGCTAATTCATGTGGGTGCTACAGATTACGGTTTAATCGATTTTACTGCGACTTCGCCGGTTCGAGATAGTGCTGAGTATGCTGAAAATTTAGATAAAATGAAAAATGCTATTGACTTCAAAATGGTTCAAGGTGAATTTGGTATTCGGTCTTCTGACGGGGATGTTGAGACTGTATTAACAAGCAATTTATCTATCGAAGCATACTTGGGGTACGTGGATATATTGATAAAAAATAACGGTAATGGTTTTTCTCAAACAGACGAGGTCGGAGAGCCCGATGGAATTCGGTTGGGAGATTCCCATATTTATATTGACACTAAATTTAGAGTTGAAGATTTAGACGTGGATAGTACCAACAATGTTCAAAACCCGGCCGTCCCTCAACAAGCTAAGAACCCTTATCTGACTATTCGCGATATGCGAATTCATAACGAGCGTGGTGCTGATACTCTCGGTTATTTCGGTTTTGCGAGCGTTGAGAAGAAGATCGCTGCAGCGAAAGATATTATACCTCAATATGACAGTTTGATTCAGGATGCTAGCGCAGGCACGTTAACTAGCATACAAGATATTGGGTCTGACGGTATTTCCATCTATGATATAAATATTCGTTGGGACTGGGACTTGCCTCACATCCAATTCGGAGATACGAATCAAACGATTGGCGAAGTTTATTTCACTGATTTTGTGATAGGCACCAGTTTGACCATCTCCGCTCACTAAATATAAGGGGATCAATTATTGATCCCTTTTCAAGTATCTCTCTACCGTATCGACTATTGCTTGAGTTTGAGGGTCGATCTCTAAGTTTACTATGTCCCCTTCGGACATCGTTCCAAAGGTCGTCATATTAAGCGTTTCAGGTATCAAATAGACGCTAAACTGATCCGTTACTCCTGATCCAATAGTTAAACTACATCCATTAAGGCCAACGAAACCTTTTGGCAAAACGTATTTTTGCAGCTTATCTGAGATGCTAAATACTAGCTCGCAATTGGTTTCCGTTTCTATGCGCTTAAGAAGAGTGACTGTGTCTGAGATGTGGCCAGACATCACGTGCCCGCCGATCTCCTTTCCAAAGGTGGCAGCGCGTTCATAGTTAACGCTATCTGATATGTTAAGCATATTAAGATTTGTAACGGACAATGTTTCGATCATCACATCAAACTTTGCAATTGAGCTTGTTATAGAGTATTCGGTTACTGTTAGGCATACGCCGTTAAGAGAAATACTTGCTCCTTGTTGAAGCCCTTTTAGTGCGTCAGTGGGAAACTCAACCTTAAAGCGTTTCAAATCTTCAAAGTTTTCTATATCTATAATCTTGGCTTTGCCTTGTACGATTCCTGTAAACATTAGTCCTCTCAAATCGCGTTAATTTGCTAAAGTTTTTGTCGGTTACGCCGATAACATTGGCAAATTTACAGAAGGATTTATCGCTTGTCTAAAGTTAATCATGGAGAGGGTCGTGCAAGTACTCGAGATGATGTTTCTTCGTTGGCTAGCAACCCTGATACGAAAAAAGATATTCCTGATAAAGCGCATGGTCAAAACCCACCACTAGGCGAAACTAAGAGCCGCAGTGGAGATGCTTCTGCAAGTTATAGTTCGCATGATCCGGATACGAATAGACCTAAGTCATTACTAAGCTCTCCTGTAGACGAAGCAACTCAACACGATATAGCGATGCAACAAAGGCTATTGGCAAGTTGCGAAAGAGTAAATCTGTTGAGCATGCCTTCCTTAACGCTTGATGATTACCCGAACAATTGGGAGTTTGATCAAGCTAAGAAAATGCGTGATATTTTTTTGATGGGTGGGAGCGTTTCGCTCGGTGCCTTTATCGTCGCGTTGACAGGCATCGTTCACCCAGTAATTGCTGGGATCTCTTTCGGCGTTTTTGTGCTGTGTTGTGTATTGGCATTCACTAGTCTTCAAAGCATTGTGACTGGCAGAGCGACACTTTATGAGCTGGCGGCGAAACGAAACCTCTTGGTGTCCCAGGCAAGATCACATGTTCAATTTCTTGAGGGTGTGAGTGGCTTAGCCTGGCGTTGCTCAGCACTCGGTCGTTACAATCGACATCTATATAACAATCAATTTAACGTTCTAATCCAATATTCAAAAGCTAATCAGCTTCATCGTGTGTTGAGCAGCCCACGCCATTTTCGCCTCTATGCGCAGTTCGTCGTTGAAGCACAGCGCGCTTATAAAAAACTGCAAACGATTTATTTGAGCGAGGGCGGGGAAATTAATTTGTCACCTTAGACAAATTAACAAGGCAATTCTTGACAGCTTGCGTGGTCAAACGTATGTTTGAAACAGTTGTTTAGAATAGATTATCTTAAATGCCTCAATTAGAAACCGTTGACAAAATCTTAGATGCTGCTGAACTCCTTTTCGCCGAAAAAGGTTTCTCTGAAACGTCCTTAAGAATGATTACTAGCAAGGCTAACGTCAACTTAGCGGCTGTAAACTATCACTTTGGCTCAAAGAACGCGTTGATTCAGGCTGTTTTTTCTCGCTTTCTTGGTCCTCTCAGTAAGATTATGGAAGATACCTCAAAAGAACATGGCTGGGGGAAGGATAATATTCCTAGCCTAGAGGATATCTTAAAACTGTACATGCATAGCCTGCTAAAGATTCCTAGCAGTCACGAAAATGGTGTTGCGGTATTTATGCGCTTAATGGGCTTGGCATATACTCAGTCGCAAGGGCACCTGCGTCTTTACTTAGAGCAAGAGTACGCTAAGACATTTAGACTCTTTCTAGAACTTGTGCGTTTGAGTACGCCAGAGCTAAGCACTAAAGAGCGTTTTTGGCGTACACAATTCACTTTGGGCTCGATCGCATTTACGATGTCGAGCATTCAGCCATTAACTGAAATTCTAGAAAATAGTAAAGACGCGAAGGCTAATCCTGAGGAAATCGTTGATCTAATTGTTCCATATATGTTGGCGGGGATAACCGCTCCAGCAATGGACGTTAATTAACTCGATTAGATCTTGTTGTATTGCTAATCTTTTTTCGACTTTAAGAGGTTAGCTAAATGATTCAACGCATTCTCATATTTCTATCCAAGCAAGAACTTCATAGTTTTGACTTAGACGGAAACCGCACAGTTTATCCAGTCTCTACTGCGAAGAATGGCAGCGGTCAACTTGAAGGTTCTTTTTGTACCCCGCTCGGATATCACATTGTTAAGCACAAAATCGGTCACCAGCTTTCCCGCGATACGGTGTTTGAGGCGCGAACCCCACAAATAAAGTCATTTACTGAAGCTCGATATCTAGCTGAACCTGATGAAGACTGGATATTGTCACGCATACTATGGTTGAGCGGCTGCGAGCCAGGCTTCAACCGTCTAGGAGAGGTTGATAGCAAGAATCGTTATATTTATATCCACGGTACTCCTGATCAAGAGCCAATTGATCGGCCGTTGTCACATGGGTGCATTCGGATGCGTTGTGATGATGTAATTACATTGTTTGATCAGACTCCAATTTATACACAAGTACAGATACAGAATTAATACGACTATGAATCAGACCCCGCTCGGCCCAGTGATGTTAGACATCGAAGGCTTGCAACTCTCCGATCGCGAAACTCAGTTGATACAAAATACGCAAGTAGGCGGATTAATTCTATTTACACGTAACTTTGATTCTAAGTCGCAGCTTGTCACGCTCGTTAACGAAATCCGTGACGCGCGCCCGAATATCTTAATTGCTGTGGATCATGAAGGTGGACGAGTACAGCGATTTCGTGATGGGTTTACGCATATACCGCCAATGGCGAGACTAGGTGAACTTTATTCTGTTGAACCAGAACGTGGACTTTCATATGCTCGTGAACTTGGCTGGTTAATGGCAAGCGAATTAATAGACATAGATATTGATATAAGTTTTGCGCCAGTACTAGATATCGACGATGGCATCTCGGCAGTCATAGGTGATCGTTCTTTTTCGTCAGATCCTCATGTTTTGTCTGTTCTTGCCAAAGCATTTATGGAGGGGATGCACGATGCAGGTATGGCTACGACGGGTAAACATTTTCCTGGGCATGGAGCGGTCGCTGCTGACTCCCATGTTGCAATACCAATCGATGAGCGTTCGAAAGATGATATTTTTGCGCGTGACTTAAAAGTCTTTGCTGATCTAGCACAGGACGGAATGGATGCAGTTATGCCTGCGCACGTAATTTATCCGTCAGTCTCCCCCGAACCAGCTGGTTTCTCAAAAACATGGATACAGCAAATTTTGAGACAGGAGCTACACTTTGATGGTGTTGTCTTTAGCGATGATCTTACGATGGAAGGCGCTAGTGTTGCAGGCTCATTTTTAGATCGCGCTAAGGCAGCTCTTCAGGCAGGGTGCGATATGATCTTAGTGTGTAATAACTCAGAAGCGGCTGAGCAGATTGTGTTAGAAGCTGATTTGTCGGATTACTCTGATGTTTCACGCACGCGTATTAATAAGATGCGTAAGCGTATTGTTGAAAATCGATCCACTCTAATAGAGTCTGTGCGTTGGCAGAATGCTCAAGAAATCGTCAAGAATATAAATAATAAGGTGTAAGCTAAATGGATTTTC
The DNA here is from genome assembly GCF_001635355.1 of Oleiphilus sp. HI0125. Taxonomy (NCBI): domain Bacteria; kingdom Pseudomonadati; phylum Pseudomonadota; class Gammaproteobacteria; order Oceanospirillales; family Oleiphilaceae; genus Oleiphilus; species Oleiphilus sp. HI0125. The sequence continues at coordinate 6,906 of NZ_LWGF01000945.1, read as the reverse complement.
TGGAGTCTAGTAATCAGTTTCTAGCCGACCTTGGATATACGAATTCCGGTGTGCGTAGTGTCATTGAAATTTTCGCTGTTGTCGTACTCACAGCATTAGCAAGTTATATTTCAAAACGAATATTCAAAAGAGTCGAAATCCAGTTCACCAAGACGGAGAATTTATGGGACGATGCATTACTACACGCAGCAAGACGTCCTGTCTCCCTTGGTATCTGGATCGTCGGCCTTTCCATGGCGGCATATACTGCCGATCAATACTCAAACGTAGTTGTTTTCGATTTTGTTGAGCCAATTCAGCGTATCGGGGTTATCTTCTGTCTAACTTGGTTCGTAGTAGGGTTTATTGCGCAAACAGAAACCTTGCTTATCGATCCAGATAGAGTTGAGGAGCCTATCGATGAAACTACTGTGCACGCATTGGGTAAACTTCTTCGGGCTTCGATTATTATCACTGCAGTTCTCGTTGTTTTACAGACATTAGGTTTCAGTATTAGTGGTGTATTAGCCTTTGGTGGTATTGGCGGCATTGCTGTTGGTTTTGCGGCGAAAGACTTGCTAGCGAACTTCTTCGGCGGGCTGATGATCTATTTGGACAGACCGTTCAAAGTTGGCGAATGGATTCGCTCTCCTGATCAAGAAATTGAAGGTACCGTAGAGAAAATCGGTTGGCGTTTAACGACAATTCGAACCTTTGATAAGCGACCGCTATACGTACCAAACCAGGCATTCGCAAATATTTCAGTACAAAACCCATCACGTATGAGTCACCGTCGAATCTATGAAAAAATTGGCGTCCGTTATGACGACTCTGATCAGCTCGAGAACATTGTTGCTAAGGTTAAGGCGATGCTTAAGAAGCATCCTGATATCGATACTAAGCAAACATTAATTGTAAATTTTGACTCGTTTGGCGCGTCATCTCTCGACTTCTTTATCTATACGTTTACGAAGACGACTGACTGGATTGAGTATCATTCAGTGAAGCAAGATGTTCTTGTTCAAGTTATAAACATTATTGAAGGTGAGGGCGCCGAGTTCGCATTCCCTACATCGACAGTCCACCTTCCAGAACTTACTTCAAGCGGTTTGCAGTTGATGCCGTCTCAGCCTACAAACGAAGGTTAATATGCACGCAATTATTGGTGGAACCGGCTTAAACCAACTTGGTAACTTTGAGCTAAAAGAAGACTGCAATCTTGATACTCCATACGGTGCGCCGAGTGGAATATTTCAAAAAGGAACCCTCGCAGGAAAAGATATTGTTTTTTTAGCACGTCACGGGCAACCACATAACATTCCTCCACATAAGATTAACTATCGTGCAAACATGCATGCTTTAATGCAGCTAGGCGTTAAAGATGTTGTAGCCATCAACGCGGTTGGCGGGATACATAGTCATATGCCACCCACGGCGCTGGCAGTGCCAGATCAAATTATCGATTACACATGGGGAAGGCAGCATACGATATATGATGGTAGTGACGGTAAACTTGGTCATATCGACTTTACTGAACCTTACACACAGTCGATCAGAAAGGGTTTAATCACCGCTGCTCGCGATCAGAACATCGATATCTTACCTTGCGGGGTGTATGCCGCTACTAACGGCCCTCGTCTCGAAAGTGCAGCAGAGGTGATGCGAATCAAGCAAGATGGTGGTGACATGATCGGCATGACTGGTATGCCTGAAGCGTCGCTCGCGATTGAGCTTGAATTAAATTACGCCTGCCTTGCTGTGAGTGTAAATTGGGCTGCTGGGTTACATGGCTTAGAAGCCATAACGATGGAAGAAATCAGAGAGGCTTTAGAGTCAGGTATAAAATCTGTTGAGGCTATTTTAAGTCAGTACCTATCTACAACCTAATGCCTGTTTAATCCACTGTAGATGGCCGCTCCCTTACTTTGGGATCTTCGCTAGCCATCTATCTAAGACATTAGCGAAATCCTGTATTTCTCGAGGACCTAGCGCTTTTGGACCTCCCGTTTGAACTCCGCTTGAACGCATCGTCTCTAGAAAATCTCTCATATTTAAGCGCTGCTTAATATTTTCCTTGGTCAGGCTTTGTCCCCGAGTATTAATGACTTTTGCGCCCTTAGTAAGCACCGCGTCAGCCAATGGAATATCTTGAGTAATCACCAAATCATTAGGTTCAGATTGTTCTTCAATCAGATCGTCTGCCACGTCAAATCCAGTCGAAACTGTGACGCTTTTAACCTGCGGATAACCTGAGGGAATCGGAATGTGATGATTTGCTACGAACGTAATCTCAATGCCGGTTCGCTTCGACGCACGAAGTAGAATTTCTTTTATTGCCTTTGGGCAGGCGTCGGCATCAACCCATATCATCGCCATTATGGATATTCCGGAAGCTTCAATTTTGAAATAGTGACGATCAGGCCTAAGTAGGGGTGATCTAAATAGTGAATCTCATTGTTTTTGATTCGCCTACTTTGATTGAAGTTAAAAGACTTAATAACAATTTCACCGTTATCTTCTTGCACGCCGCCACTAGCTAGATCTTCATCTGAGATGAATAGCAATTGAGAAAATGAAGCCTTCTGGAAAGGATCTTGAAGGTAGTCGATTAATGAGTAGTAAGAGACTGGCCGCTTAAACATGTAATCTAGATCGATCTCGGCGTGCATATATCGCGATCGACGGATCGTAAGTTCGCCGTAAAATTCTTCAAATCCGAACATCTGTTTTGCATCGTTATTTTCAGACAAATCTGTTGGTTCTTCCAAGTCGATATTGGAGCCCGTCAAAATAATAGGAAGTGTTCTAGTGTCGTTATCGATCTCTTGTTGCCATGCGCCTCTAGCTAAAATATCAATGCCTTTCTCATCAAACTGGCGTGGAATATCAATAAGGCGTTGATCTTCTTTCTGAGGCTGTAGTAATTGAGTTGCGGTTAGCGAAGAATAAAGATACTCGTACAAGAAATTATTAGAGCTGCTAGGTTCAATTGGCGTTCGCACTTTCTCAAAAACCAAAACCTCAAGATCAGGGTTTTGTTGCTTGAATAATACAAACTCAATTTGATATCTATCGATAGGTTTTTCGATAGCGTCTTGGTCTAGGGGAGCTTCTTCAGCGAATATGGGGCTGCTGAGGATAAAGGTCGTAGCGCATAACAGTGCTTTGAATGGTAACCCAATACGTAAACTCAAAATATATCCTTAGCGATTATGCGCCGGTTGTGCCAATGTCTTAAGCAGCGATTTGATTTCTTCAATCTTCTGGTCGGCTATAGTTGCTTTGAGCTCAAATCGTAACTTACTCGCGCCTTCGAGGCGATATATATGCGGAGATTTTTGAACGAGCTGAACCAATGTTAATGGGTCAATGTCGGTTGTTTTGCCAAACTCCAACGACCCACTAGTTGCGCCGGCATCGACCTTCACAATGCCAAGCTTCTCTGCTTGGAGTTTCAATTCTGTCTGACGTAATAAGTTTTTGCTCGGTTCGGGTAACAAACCAAAGCGATCGATCATTTCGATTTGCAAGTCTTTCAATTCGTCATTGTTTTTACAGCTAGAGATGCGTTTGTAGAGCACAAGTCGTGAATGCACGTCAGGCAAGTAATCATCTGGTATCAATGCAGGTATTCGAAGATTTACCTCTGTACCATGCATCGCTTCTTCTATATTGAGCTCTTTGCCGTCTTGAAGTGATTGAACAGCCTGCTCTAGAAGCTCCATGTACAGAGAGAAGCCAACACTTTGAATTTGCCCGCTTTGCTCTTCGCCCAGCAATTCACCTGCGCCTCTAATTTCTAAGTCGTGCGTTGCTAGCATAAAGCCAGAGCCCAATTCTTGAGCTGCTGTAATCGCTTCTAAACGTTTTTCAGCATCGCGAGTCAGTCGTTTTTCTGCTGGCGTCAATAAATATGCATAAGCCTGATGATGAGATCGACCTACGCGCCCGCGCAATTGATGAAGTTGAGCTAGGCCAAACTTATCTGAGCGGTCGATGATTATGGTGTTTGCATTTGGAATATCGATGCCCGTTTCAATGATTGTTGAGGAAACGAGAACATTGAAGCGTTGGTGGTAGAAGTCTGACATTGCTTGCTCAAGCTCGCGCTCACGCATTTGCCCATGTGCGAAACCAACACGAGATTCAGGTATGAGTTTTTGCAAGAACTCGACTTCTTTTTCGATATTCTTGACATCATTGAATAAGTAATAGACTTGGCCGCCGCGCAGTATTTCACGCAGTACAGATTCACGTATCAAAGCATCTTGCTTTTGCCTTACGAAGGTCTTAACTGATAAACGTTTCGCTGGTGGTGTTGCGATAATCGATAAATCACGCACACCACCCATCGCCATATTCAATGTTCGAGGAATTGGGGTTGCCGTTAATGTGAGTATATCTACTTCGGCACGTAGAGCTTTGAGTTTCTCTTTTTGTTGCACCCCGAACCTGTGCTCTTCATCGATGATTAGTAAGCCCAAGTTCTTAAACTTAATGTTTCCTTGAATCAGCTTATGCGTGCCGACGAGGATATCGACTTCACCTGATTCAACACGCTCCAAAACTTTGCCTTGTTCTTTTGCAGTTTTAAAACGAGAAATCAGCTCTACATTTACTGCCGTATCTGCAAACCGATCTAGAAAACTTTGATAATGCTGTTGTGCGAGCAGGGTAGTAGGGACTAAAACAGCGACCTGCTTGCTAGAGTAACTCGCGATGAATGCAGCACGCATTGCGACCTCGGTTTTGCCAAAGCCGACATCCCCACAGACCAATCGATCCATAGGCTGATCTTTAGTCATATCCTGAACTACAGCGTTGATTGCAACTGCTTGGTCCGGAGTTTCTTCAAAAGGAAAGCCTGCGCAAAAGGCGCGATAGGCTTGTTTCGGGTGACTGTATTTGAAGCCTTTTTTTGCTGCGCGCTTTGCGTAGACTTCGAGTAACTCAGCTGCAGTGTCGCGTATTTTCTCTAGAGCTTTTTGCTTAGTCGTGCTCCAGCGATCTGTTCCAAGTTTGTGTAATGGTGCGAGTGACTCATCTGTACCACTATACCTAGAAATTAAATTTAATGACGCAATTGGTACGTAAAGCTTTGAGCCACTATCGTATTCGAGCGTAAGAAACTCATCTGTCATTCCGTCAACAGAGATTGTTTCGAGGCCCTTGTAACGCCCAACGCCGTGATCAATATGAACTACTGGCGCACCTACGCGTAGCTCTGTGAGACTTTTCACAAAGTTATCTTGTGACTCTGCTGAGGTGCGCCGCTTATAGGTTTGGCGAACGAGTTGGCCGAAAAGCTCGGTTTCCGTTACAACTGCCATCGAATCGTCACCAAGAATAAATCCTGACTCAATTGGACCTACGACGAGAGATAGGCCGCTAGAATCCGAATCACAGGTATCTTGCCATGTTTGCGAATGTTCAAATTCAATTTGATGATCTTTAAACAAATCTTGTAATGACTCTCTGCGACCGGCGCTTTCCGAAATAACGATTAATTTCCCCGGAAAGTCTTTCTGAAATTCTTTTATTCGAAAAGCAGGAATGTCCAAACGATCATCAATCGTCAGATCAGGAAGATCTTTCGCGTTAGCAACAAACCCATGATCTGAACGGGTGTTGTTTGTATCGAGCTCAATACGTTGAAGCTTGTTGATTTCACTGAAACATTCATCCGCAGCAAGAAACAGCGTATGAGGCGCTAGGATAGGTTGCTGAACATCGTGGCGCCTATCTTCATAGCGTTCGTTAATTTCGGCCCACACAGCTTTTAAAGTATCGTCAAAGCCTGCGTTAAAGATTAGCTGTGTGCTATCAGGTAAATACTCAAATAGCGAAGTCATCGATTCAAAAAACAACGGTGCATAGTACTCAATGCCGTGCGGTTTAATGCCTTCTTTGATGTCGCGTAGTATTGGCGCGCTGAAGCTTTTCTCATCGAACTGGTCTAGCCAACGATTACGAAATGCAAGCCTAGAAGCTCTGTCCCACGGAAATTCGTGCGCAGGCAGTAGTTCGATACTCTTTAGCTTTTCTTTGGATCTTTGCGTTTCTGGATCGAAACTTCGAAGGCTTTCAATTTCGTCGTCAAATAACTCTATACGAATTGGAAATTCGCTACCCATTGGGTAGACATCAAATATTGAACCACGAACTGCATACTCACCGTGCTCATAGACGGTATCGACATGGCGGTAGCCAACCTGCTCGAGCGAGCGTCGGTAATCATCGGGATTAAACCGACCATCTATTTGCAAAGACAGCGAATTAGCGGCAATGAAGTCAACGGGCGGCAAGCGCTGAAGCAGGGTCTGAACAGGCACTACCAATACGCCATTTTGCATACTGCGCAACGCCGCTAAGGTCGATAGACGCTGAGAAATAATGTCTTCGTGGGGAGAAAAATTGTCATAGGGTAAGGTCTCCCAGTCTGGAAGAATAAATGCCTTACCGCTTTCACTTCCGTCGCCTAAAAATTCCAAGGCCTTCACCAAGGCGTTTGCTTCTTGCATATCATTGGTAATGACTAAGGTCAGGCTTTTTTGCTTGTTTTGAATGATTTCGCTAATCAGATAGGGCTTGGCGTTTTGGTAGCAAGCGATACGATTAGCTTGTGACGTTGAGTCACTAAAAAGATCTGAGTTGACCAGAATGTTTTTCATTGATGCCTTGGAGCGATTAAAAAGTTAGAGCAATAAAAATAGAGTTACTTCGCGTATTGCTGATTTAAATAATCGACAATCTTTGCAGATTCAAAAAGGTTTTTATCTGTATTGGGGTCGACAAGAAATGGGACCTGAACGTTGCCCCATTTTTCTAAAAATGCCTCACGTTTTGATTCTGGAACAGGGCGGTATTCACCGCGATGAAAACGAAATTTAGCAGGGCCCATATCCGCTTTTTGCTGCTTACCAAGAT
>NZ_LWGF01000944.1:0-1406 GCF_001635355.1 Oleiphilus sp. HI0125 | reverse complement strand
AAAGAGCTTCGTGAGCGTACTGGTCTTGGTATGCTTGAGTGTAAAAAAGCACTCGCTGAGACGGACGGTGATGTAGATAAGGCAATTGAAGAATTGCGTAAGAAGAGCGGTATGAAAGCAGCTAAGAAAGCTGGTCGTACTGCTGCAGAAGGTGTTGTTGTTGTTAAAGTTGCTGACGACGCGTCAAAAGCAATGTTGGTAGAAGTTAACTCAGAAACAGATTTTGCTGCGAAGAACGAAGACTTTTTGGCGTTTGCTAATAAGGTTGCAGAAGAGGCGTTTGCTAGCGGTTCAACTGATGTTGCTGGTTTGTTAGATGCTGAGCGTGAAGCGCTTGTTCAAAAAGTTGGTGAGAATATCTCTCCTCGTCGCGCTGTAGCTCTTGAGGGTGCAGTTGTTGGTTCATACGTTCACTCAAACAACCGTATTGGTGCAATTGTTGTGCTATCTGGTGGTTCTGCTGAGTTAGCTAAAGATATCGCTATGCACGCAACTGCGGTAAACCCTCGTGTTCTTCGCCCAGAAGATATGGCTGAAGAAGAGTTAGAGAAAGAGAAAGAAATCATTAAGGCGCAACCTGANATGGAAGGTAAGCCTGCAGAGATCGTTGAGAAAATGATGGGTGGTCGTATCAAGAAGTTCCTTAAAGAGAACTCTATGACAGAGCAGCCTTTCGTTAAAAATCCAGAGCTTACTGTTGGCCAGTTAGCGAAAGAAGGTGGTGCTGAGATCGTATCTTTCGTTCGCCTTGAAGTGGGTGAAGGTATTGAGGTTGAAGAGACTGACTTTGCAGCTGAAGTTGCTGCTCAGTTGGCTGGCGATGCTTAATCTCCATATCTAATATGCGATCTAAAGAAGTGTTTTTGTCGTAGCGGCAAACTCTGCTTCTTGCTACAATTCGCGCCGGTGCCGTACCTTAAGCTTTAAGGTGCGGCATTGTTTTATATGGCGTCAGAAAAACTAAGGTGACGCTACGCTCAAATACGCTTTTCAGGACACGACATATGCCAACAAACTTGCAGCCAAAATATAAGCGAGTGCTACTTAAATTAAGTGGCGAAGCCCTCATGGGTGATGAGAACTTCGGTATCGACCCAAAGGTACTGGATCGTATGGCGCTGGAAGTTGGTCAACTAATCGGTATTGGCGTGCAGGTAGGTATGGTAATCGGCGGCGGTAACTTGTTCCGAGGTGCTGCGTTAAGCGCTGCGGGCATGGATCGTGTAACGGGTGATCATATGGGAATGCTTGCAACTGTAATGAACGCACTTGCAATGCGCGATGCTTTAGAGCGGTCTAATATTTCCACGCGTGTTATGTCTGCAATACCAATGAGTGGTGTTGTCGAGCACTATGATCGTAGGACCGCGATGCGTTGGTTGAAAGACGGCGATGTTGTTATTTTT
>NZ_LWGF01000943.1:0-1640 GCF_001635355.1 Oleiphilus sp. HI0125 | reverse complement strand
GCCCACCTTCTTTGCGTGTAGCGATGAGTTTAACCAGACCGTTCTCATGACCGTGCAATTGTAGCTGACGAACGGCGTTCTCTAGCTGATCATCAAAAGTTTCTAGTAGCTCCAGACTAGAACCAAGAGAGAGTACCTCAACACCACGGAGAAATCGGGCGCGATGGTAATCTAGTAAGGGCACTTTAGCTTGAACAACACGAATGGTTTCGAAGATACCATCGCCATACGCGAGACCCCGGTTACTCAAACTAAGCGGAGATGTAGATTCTTCCTCAAGCGAGGAATACAGGAGCGCCCCCATTGAGAACCTCTGAATTTATTGTTGTTTTCTAAAGATAAACGCTTATACAGCTTTAAAGATCAAGGTGCCGTTCGTGCCACCAAAACCAAATGAGTTACTCAACACAGTATTAATTTCTGCTTCACGGGCTTGATTAGGCACAATATCTAACGTGACAGCTTCTTCTTTATCTTCAACGTTAATAGTTGGTGGTGCAATATTGTCACGAATCGCAAGCACACTGAAGATCGCTTCAATCGCACCAGCTGCACCGAGTAGATGGCCAGTCGATGACTTTGTAGAGCTTACTAAGAGCTTCTCATTGGTATCGCCGACTAATTTCTGAATTGCCTGCGCTTCCGCTAAATCACCCAGGGGAGTCGAAGTACCATGCGCATTGATGTAATCAAGTTCACTGGCTGGTATGCCTGCATCATTCAAGGCATTTTGCATTGAGGTCAATGCACCTTCGCCATCTTCAGAAGGCGCTGTCATATGAAATGCGTCATCGCTCATACCGAAGCCAATCACTTCAGCATAAATCTTCGCACCACGTGCTTTCGCGTGTTCATATTCTTCAAGCACAACACAAGCCGCACCATCTGATAACACAAAGCCATCTCGTCCTTTATCCCAAGGTCGTGATGCTTTTGTTGGTTCGTCGTTACGCGATGAAAGCGCTTTTGCATTAGCGAAGCCCGAGATTGCAACTGGCGTTGTAGCCATCTCCGCTCCGCCTGCTAACATCACGTCTGCATCGCCATAAGCGATGGTTCGCGCAGCGTAACCAATATTGTGCGTACCTGTCGTACAAGCCGTCACAACCGCAATGTTAGGACCTTTAAAACCATACTTAATGGCGACGTTGCCAGAGATCATATTGATGATTGCACTAGGCACAAAGAATGGTGATACGCGTCGAGAGCCAGACTTATGGAAGGTATCTCGTGTACATTCGATCGTTTCGATACCGCCAATGCCAGACCCTACCGCAACGCCTGTCCGTTTTAGTTGTTCTTCAGATAAGGACTCGAGCTCTGCATCCTGCACAGCCTGCATACAAGCAACCATGCCATAGTGCATAAACGCGTCCATACGTCGCGCTTCTTTTCGATCAATGTATTCTGACAAATCGAAATCTTTGATTTCACCACCGATTTTTACAGGTAAATCTGTCGTGTCAAAGCGCTCAATCAAACCGATGCCACTTTCTCCCGCTATTAGTTTGTCCCAAGTTTCGGCAACCGTATTCCCGAGCGGGGTTAACGCACCTAAACCTGTGACAGCAACGCGACGTTTTGACATGGGTATCTCCATCCTATGATTTTATAGCTCAGTATTAAGACCAACAGCAGCT
>NZ_LWGF01000942.1:0-1004 GCF_001635355.1 Oleiphilus sp. HI0125 | reverse complement strand
TTGATGTATTTGATGACTAAGTCGCCAGAGTATTCGAATTCGTCGTAGCTCGTTTCGCTTCCTTGGTCATTAATCGGAACGCTGAATACTGATTTATTTTCCTGTGCGTCATAGCTGTAAGACACGATTAAATCGGGTGTCCCATCATTGTTTTTGTCATCAGAGTAAACGGCAAGCAAGTCGTCAGGGAAATAAGTTTCTTCGATGACTGTGCTAGGAGTACTTGAAGAATCGCCGTTGTTGTATATACGTGTCGTAACTTGATTAGCAACAGGGCGATCATACAACGTCAGCTGATCGATACTTCCATCATTGCCGTCGTCGTATGAAAATGAAACCAGTTCGTCATTCTGATAGGTGTAGGATTCACTTGAGTCTGAGCCATTGTTTCGGAACGCGTTTCGTGAAGTTATTTTCCCCGAGTCAGAGTAGGTAAATGTTTCGCGGAGTTGTTGGCGTGTATTGGTCTTCTCTTTAATACGACCATCTTCATCATATGAGTAAGAAACAACAAAATCTTCGCCGCCTGACTGGTTTTCTGTTCGTTCGGAGATTAGCCGGCCGCTATCATCGTATTCAAAATAGGTATTTTGCGTTTGGGTGCTCCCTGATTTTTGAGCACTTTGAGCGATATTGTCTGCTTGAACTTCAATCCCGAGACTATCGTATAAATGGGCGACATTTTGCTGCAATGAGCGAACAGACCCTGTAAGTCCGAGTTGCTCTCTTATGCTAGCGATATTGGACGAGGCAACAAAGTCTGTGGCCTTGAATGCGCCGATGTCGAGTCGGCTATCTTCTAATTTTTGGTCATCATTACCTAGGTTGATTCCGTTATCAGGATTGCCATCAATATCTAATTTCTGAAGTAAACTTGCGATGTTCAATGCTTTGTCAAAAGTAAGAACAGAAGATAAAAGAACGCGCTCCTTTATATGGGGCTACTCGCTAGTTAAATCGATATCGTGTGCGTTATTTTTGTGCGCATTAACAGAAGTTTAGAG
>NZ_LWGF01000941.1:0-1192 GCF_001635355.1 Oleiphilus sp. HI0125 | reverse complement strand
GCAAAAGATGAAGCCTATATTCTGCGTGGCAATCATCTTGGTGTTGATAGGTGCGTTGGCAATGTCGTCTTTTCAAACGGCATTAAGTGGATTTATTGTTTCGTTGTTTGTGTTTTTTATGGGCTTCAATATAAACTTTTGAGCCTTTGCGCAAATAGTCACGACCGATCTCTGCTAGGCGGTTAAACAACACAACTCTGTGCCATTCAGTTTTAGGAACCATTTGACCAGTTTGCTTATCTTTGTAACTTTCATCTGTTGCGAGATTAAGGTTTGTAATGGCTGAACCTTGAGCGCTCATACGAACATCTGGGTCCTGCCCAAGATTACCAATTAAAATTACCTTGTTAATGCCTCTGGCCATGCTATTCCCCTTCCAATATTAACGCCGTCCTTTGCGTCTTAAATTAATAATTAAATGCGTCTAAATATGTGTCGCATTGTCTCACGACTACCCTAGTTTTACCATCAACTTGAACGGAAATAGCGCCTAGGATTGATAAGGATATTGTTTTTTCAGAGGCTCTAGCGAAGCTTCTTCAAACTTCGTTGAAATCACTTTCAAGTAGGCTACTCCCTCTGACACAACGACTGCATCTTCAACGCCCTGTATTGAGATAAGTGCATCGCCCAGATCATCAATTTCATTTTGATCGAGATCCGATTTAAAAAAGACAGTCACTGTTCTTTCGTGCTTTGGTTTTTTCATTGTTGCTGCGACAAAAAACCAAACAGTGAGTAATGCTGCAGAAAAGTAATAAACGCCGTTTACGCCATATTCAGATAAGACTACGCCCCCTAACAAACCACCGCAGAAAGCACCGAAGAATTGGCTAGTAGAGTAGACGCCCATTGCAGTGCCTTTTGAACCTGCAGGGCTTATTTTACTGACGAGCGAAGGCAAACTGGCTTCCAGTAAATTGAAGCCCATAAAAAACACAAACAACGAAACAATAAATCCACTTAATGCCGTTTGAAAAGACGACATTGCCAACGCACCTATCAACACCAAGATGATTGCCACGCAGAATATAGGCTTCATCTTTTGCTTCGTCTCACCAACGATGATTAGCGGAATCATCGCAATAAAGGAACCTACTAATACGAGTAAATACAACCACCAATGTTGCTCACTCGACAAGCCCACACTATCAACCAAGGACACAGGGATAGCGATAAACATCGCAGTTAA
>NZ_LWGF01000940.1:0-819 GCF_001635355.1 Oleiphilus sp. HI0125 | reverse complement strand
GAATATTTGTCGTCTTGCAATTCATCAACAAGAAGGCAGTAACATGTTGATTATCAGTTCGGTGATCGACAATTTAGTTAAAGGCGCATCGGGGCAAGCTGTTCAGAACATGAATATCATGTTCGGTTTCGAAGAGACATGTGGTTTGCAACAAGTTCCTTTGAGCCCTTAAGGATATTATGGCTAAACATAATCCGCATGAAAAAATGGTGTTGGTTCGTCATGAGCCAGGACGAAAACGTAAGCTGATTATTCAGCTAATTTGCTTGGTGCTCGTTTGTGCGAGTGCGGCTTATTACGTCGGCGTTTTTGAAATGAAACAACGACACCAGGTAGCCGTAGAAAGTCTGAATGCATTGTCCGAGCAATATCGTTTATCGGTCGATGAGAATCAGGGCTTAAAGCAAAAAATCGCGAATCTTGAACAAAGTGAAGCCATTAACTTGCATGCAAAGCAAGAGATTCAAAGCACCATTCGTGGTTTGCGCGAGCAGGTTGCTGGATTGCAGAAAGATGTAAGCTTTTATCAGAACATTATGGCGCCATCTGACAATAACAAAGGCTTACAAATTCAAGCCCTTGAATTGTCTGCATTAAGTGAAAACAGGCACTATGCTTATAAAATCGTGTTGGCGCAGTTAGCAAACAACAAACGCTATTTACAGGGTGTTGTTGCTGTAAACTTGATTGGTCAGCGTGATTCAGAGAGTGTCATTCTTCCTCTTCGAGATGTGTCTGAGGTTGAAGAGTTAGGAATGAAATTCCGTTTTAGATATTTCCAAGAATTTGCAGGTGAGCTGATCTTGCCCGAAAATTTTG
>NZ_LWGF01000939.1:0-2104 GCF_001635355.1 Oleiphilus sp. HI0125 | reverse complement strand
CGCTGGATTTGATGATGAACTGTTGTCGGCAATGGATGCAGAAGCAAAAAGACAGGAAGATCATATTGAATTGATTGCTTCAGAAAATTACACCAGCCCTCGTGTAATGGAAGCGCAAGGATCTTACCTTACTAATAAATACGCCGAAGGCTACCCAAGTAAACGTTACTACGGTGGTTGTGAGCATGTTGACGTAGTCGAGCAGCTAGCAATCGATCGTGCAAAGGCATTGTTTGGTGCGAAGTACGCGAACGTTCAGCCTCATTCAGGTTCACAAGCAAACGCAGCGGTATTTATGGCTCTTTGTCAGCCAGGTGACACAATCCTTGGTATGAGCTTGGCGCATGGTGGTCACTTAACGCATGGCGCGGCGGTTAGTTTTTCAGGCCGAATCTACAATGCAGTTCAATATGGCTTAAACGAAGCAACTGGTGAGATTGATTACGATCAAGTTGAGGCTCTTGCGCGTGAGCACAAGCCTAAAATGATTATCGCTGGTTTTTCAGCCTATTCTCTTGTTGTTGACTGGAAGCGTTTCAGAGCAATTGCAGACGAAGTGGGTGCGTACTTGTTTGTTGATATGGCGCATATAGCGGGTCTTGTTGCTGGCGGTGTTTACCCAAGTCCTGTTGGTATTGCAGATGTCGTGACTACAACGACGCATAAAACGCTACGAGGCCCTCGTGGTGGTTTGATTTTGGCAAATGATGACGAAGAGCTGAACAAAAAGCTGAACTTTGCCGTCTTCCCTGAAAGTCAGGGTGGACCATTGATGCACGTGATTGCTGCGAAAGCAGTGTGCTTCAAAGAAGCGATGTCAGAAGAGTTTAAAACATATCAGCAGCAAGTCGTTAAAAATGCACAAGCGATGGTTTCTGTATTTTTAGAGCGTGGCTACAAAATTGTGTCTGGCGGTACTGATGACCACCTTTTCTTGCTTGATTTGATTGATAAAGATGTAACGGGCAAAGACGCTGACGCAGCATTAGGTCGTGCTCACATTACAGTAAACAAGAACTCGGTTCCAAACGATCCTCGTTCTCCATTTGTAACGAGTGGATTGCGTATTGGTACTCCAGCTATTACAAGTCGAGGTTTTCAGTCGAAAGATTGTTCTGAATTAGCTTCATGGATTTGTGATGTGATTGACGCGTTAGTTGCCAATCCAGAGGACGACTCTGTCATCAACGCAACACGCGAAAAAGTGCAAGCAATTTGCTCGCGTTTGCCAGTTTACGCATAACTGTCAGGGTTGATTCCTCATGCATTGTCCGTTTTGTAAGGCGACTGACACGAAGGTTTACGACTCTCGTTTGGTTTCTGACGGCAATCAAGTACGTCGTCGACGCGAGTGCTTGACCTGCCAAGAACGCTTTACCACATTTGAAACGGCTGAGCTTGTGATGCCGCGGGTTGTTAAACAAGACGGCTCGCGCCAACCCTTCGATGAAGAAAAGCTGAATCGTGGTGTTCAGCGAGCTTTAGAAAAGCGTCCTGTGAGTATTGAGTCCATTGAACAGGCGATAGACAACATCAAGTATCGTCTGCGAGCGACTGGTGAGCGAGAACTATCTTCATTGCAAGTGGGTGAAGAAGTGATGCGAGAACTTCGAAGTTTAGATGAAGTTGCATATGTTCGATTTGCCTCGGTATATCGCAGTTTCCAAGACATCAATGAGTTTAAAGAAGAGATTGATCGCTTAGCCAAGCGTGATCGCTCTTCTGATAACGCATAAGCACTAAGAGTTTTGCTCCATATGCATGACTGGTCGGCTGATGATCATCGTTATATGGCTCGTGCTATCGAGTTAGCCTGGCTTGGTGAATTAAGTTGCCAGCCTAATCCACGTGTTGGTTGTGTCATAGTGCGCGATGGTCAGATTGTTGGAGAGGGCTTTCATGAACGAGCAGGTGAAGGCCATGCTGAGGTTAACGCATTAGCTCAAGCCGGAGAGTTGGCCAAAGGTGCTACGGCATATGTAACCCTAGAGCCTTGCAGTCATTACGGTAGAACTCCACCTTGTGCAAGAGCCTTAGTCGATGCGGGATTGGCACGCGTTATTAGTGCGATGCAAGATCCGAATCCCTTGGTTGCAGGTAAGGG
>NZ_LWGF01000938.1:0-971 GCF_001635355.1 Oleiphilus sp. HI0125 | reverse complement strand
ACTATTCTGATTTTGTCGGACCTTTAAGTACCGACAAAATCATCTCTGCCGCATACAAAGACATTTCTTCCACCGCCTCAAGGCTCACAAACACGCCATCTGTTTTTAAACGACACAAGCCATGTAAGGTCGCCCATGTCGTTTGCGACATACGCGTTGCATCAAACGAAGACGGCATCCCACCCTGCTCTTTTAACTGACTAATAATTTTTGTATAGCGTCGAAAGGTTGCATGACCTTTTTCCGTCAACTCTGGTGAAGGTTCGTTCCGCCATGTCACCGCACCAAACATCAATTCATACTTCTCAGGGTTCTCTGCTGCATAACGCACATAGGCAATCACGTAGTCTTTAAGCCTTTGTTGAATCGATGCGGGATCATCACTCAAACCCGACTGATCAAGCAAAGCATTTAAATCATCAAAAGACCGTTCAGCCACCGCGCACAGCAATGCATGTTTAGACGAAAAATGGTGATATGGCGCTTGGCGCGACACATTCGATCGCTCCGCCAACTCACGCAAGGTCAAACCCGCAATACCTCGCTCGCTCATCAAGGCTTCGGCATTTTCCAACAAGGTGTTACGCAAATCCTGATGATGGTAGGTGTTTTCGTTTTTATTACTGCGGGTGCTTTTTTTCATGTTGGCGAAGATAACAAATCAATCTTGACACTGTCAAAATAGATGTTATCTTGACGACGTCAAGTTAAGTTTTACGCTATTTATATTCTGAGAGGTCAGGCTTTATGAGCAACCAACCATACCCACACATGCTGGAACCATTAGACCTAGGTTTCACCACGCTTAAAAATCGCGTCATTATGGGATCAATGCATACCGGCCTAGAAGACCGATTCTGGCAAATGGACAAGCTCGCAGCCTACTTCGCGGAACGTGCAAAAGGTGGCGCAGCACTCGTGATCACTGGCGGCTACAACCCAAACAAACGTGGTTGGTTCTACCCTACTTC
>NZ_LWGF01000937.1:0-850 GCF_001635355.1 Oleiphilus sp. HI0125 | reverse complement strand
TTAGCGCTAAACAATATCGTATCAATCGTTACCTCACTCCGATTACTTAGATCGGCTAAAAGATCTTTTGCTTTACGATGAAAAGCTTGATCTTGCGAAAGTTGATTGAACCAATCAGGTGCTTTCTCTTCTTGAATAAGCGTATTTGAAATACGAACCTTTTCAGGAAGCCCGTCGAAAGATTGAGAATAAAAATGAATCAAACAACCCAACATGGCTAGCAAAAGAACGCCAACAAACACCCTGAAAGAATAACGAACTTCTTTCACCGAGCCATGCTTTATAAAGTTAATATCGGTCTTCATGCATTAGCCTCCGAGTTAGAGGCACACAAAACAGCCACGGCGTTTTGTGTTTTCAACAGTGCATCGCCAGAAGTATCGGTATACGCGTCTACGGCTTTTAATTTTGATTGCAATGGAAGACGAATCACAGCACTACCAAGGAGCATTTCCAAAGCAACCCGATCTGATTCACTAAAACTACTCAACAATCTTATTTGTCGAGGCAACGCTAAACCAGTTTGGCCTTCAAAGAAGTCGATACTGCGCTGAACTTCAATGGCAACTTGCGCCATCTCTTCATCGGCAGACAAAGTGGCACGCCGAGAAATAGCAAAGTCACGCGAGAAATACAGCTGCGACGATTTGTGGATAGTAATCAATCCGAAATCATTTTCGCACTTAAGCGTCAATTGAAGCTCATTACTTGGTTCAATCGTTTCGGATAGATTCTTTAAGGCTAAATCACTTACTGTAATTCGCTTTGGCTTTAGACCAACCGCTATTGCAGACTGCGTTAATGTATCGATCAAAGCTTGTCGTGCGACACGAGCATGCAACCTCGGAGG
>NZ_LWGF01000936.1:0-1475 GCF_001635355.1 Oleiphilus sp. HI0125 | reverse complement strand
AAATCTTGATGAAAACGGGCAATATTTGCATAAGGCTTTACCAACGCGTTTGCTCGCCTATACTGCATAAAAGAACAATGAATATTGCGCAGTTATGAGTCCAAGCTCAGATCAAATTTTAGTGATCGATTCCAACCCTGTTGATCGTGAGAATCTAGTGAGTTATCTCACTGGAAAAGGGTATTTTGTCCAAGCGGCTTCTAATGTCGAAACGGCGCATCTACTAGCTCTTCCTGAAGCGCCCGACCTGATTTTTGCAGATGTTCCCTCCGAACAAATCCCGCTATTGCCATTCTTCGAAAGTGATAAGAAAGAAATATCGTTGATCATTGTGTCTGAAGTTGAGTCGGCGGGTGATGTTGTAGCTTGTCTCAGAGGTGGGGCAGGGGATTTCATACTTAAGCCAGTGAAAGACTTTGAGCGTTTAGACTCAGTGATTCATAAAACACTGGATCAAATCCGTCTCAGTAAGTTGAATAAACGACTGCGATCAGAGCTCGAGGAACGAAATCGCAAGCTTCGCGAAGGTATTCACGAGTTACGAACAGATCAAAAAGCCGGCTTGCAGGTTCAGCTCAAGATGCTTCCTCAGCCAGATAAAATCATTAACGATTTCCATTTTGATCATATTGTTCGTCCGTCTTTGTACTTAAGTGGTGATTTTCTAGATTACTTTCGTATCGACGATACAAAGTCCTTGTTCTATTTTGCAGATGTATCTGGGCACGGAGCCTCGTCTGCGTTCGTCACGGTTCTCTTAAAAAATCTATCAGCACGATTACTGAGAAATTTACGCCGAAACTCAAGTGATGAGCTAAGCTGTCCAGTGAAGTTTTTGAAAAGACTCAATCAGGAATTGATTGTGTCGGATCTAGGAAAGCACTTAACCGTATTTGTAGGTATTGTTGATCATAGTGATCGCAGCCTAACCTATGCCATTGGCGGGCATTTCCCCCTGCCGATACTGAGTAGTCCGTCTGGTGCGGAGTACTTAAATGCAAAAGGTGTCGCGGTTGGTTTATTTCCTGATCCAGAGTTTGAGCGGGTTGTATGCCCTTTGCCACAAGACTTTAAAATCACTGTTTTTTCAGATGGGATATTAGAAGTTTTGCCGAGTGATACACTAAAAGAGAAAGAAAAGTTACTTTTAGATGTTGTTTCTCGTGAGCGAGGAGGGATAGAATCATTACTGACATCGGTTGGATTGGATGATATCGATGATCTACCGGACGATATTGCCGTGTTAACGGTCTGCGATAAGGATGCGTCGTAGCGGATGGTAGGGTGTTGCTTGCATTATCAAGAGTTAGTTAGCGATGTCCGAATGTAGAGTGTTACAAGCCGATTGTAGCGGTGTATATGTATTAAAGTTGGTGGGTGAAGTCCGCTTAAATGCGTGCTCGACCATTGATGTGGCGATTGATACGATTTCTGAAAATCTCAATTTTCGGAGTCTCATTGTCGATCTCACTGAA
>NZ_LWGF01000935.1:0-1348 GCF_001635355.1 Oleiphilus sp. HI0125 | reverse complement strand
TTCGCCTGCTCAACCTGAATAGTGACAAACTTAGTAGCAC
This sequence comes from Oleiphilus sp. HI0125, assembly GCF_001635355.1. Classification (NCBI taxonomy): domain Bacteria; kingdom Pseudomonadati; phylum Pseudomonadota; class Gammaproteobacteria; order Oceanospirillales; family Oleiphilaceae; genus Oleiphilus; species Oleiphilus sp. HI0125. The sequence goes on along the minus strand of NZ_LWGF01000935.1, from coordinate 1,308 downwards.
CTTCGCCATCGCGAACAATCGCGTGAGCAAGTTCAAGATAGATATCTGACAAAGCAGTTTTGAAGGATGCGTAATCAGCATCGTTTTTTGATATTTCAACATCCATCGCTTGGCCAGTCGCAATCAACATACAAGCATCATTTGTCGAAGTATCACCATCAATAGTAATGCGATTGAAAGACCGATCCGCCAACTCAGAAGAAAGTTCGTTTAAGAGATCTTGCGGAAGCTTAGCGTCTGTCGAGATAAAACAAAGCATCGTCGCCATATTCGGCTTAATCATGCCAGCGCCTTTGCTAATACCGTTAATGGTCACGGTTTTGCCAGCATATTCTAGCTGAACAGAAGCGCCTTTTGGGCGCGTATCTGTTGTCATAATGCCAAGGCCTGCATCATGCCAAGCCTTATCATTCAAAGCGTTTTTTAATGATGGCGCAGCGGTACAAATTCGATCTTCAGCAAGCTTTTCACCAATCACACCTGTCGAAAATGGCAGTACCTGCTCAGCACTATAAGAAAACTGTTCGGCAATCGCTTCACAACATGCCTGCGCATCAATAAAACCTTGCTCACCTGTGCCCGCGTTCGCGTTACCTGTATTGATTAAAAGGCTAAATGGCTGGTCTTGCTGCTGAATAATCGATAAGTGCTTTTTAGCGATATGAACCGGCGCTGCACAAAATGCATTCTTGGTGAACACACCTGCAACACGAGAACCCGCTTCAGCAGAAAATAGAACGAGATCTTTTCGATCTGCGTATCTGACACCCGCTTCAACCACACCAATCTTTAGTCCTTTGATTGGAGGCATTTCAGGAAAAAAATCAGCACCTACAGCCATAACACTTCCTCAACAACTCAAGACGTAATGCGGCCGTGGCATTGCTTATATTTTTTACCTGAACCACATGGGCAAGGTTCGTTACGACCAACTTTACGACCATCACGCGTCATAGGCTCAGCCTTAGACTCTTCAGATTGATTTGATTCCTCTTCCGAACCAGGAGCAGCATCATGCTGCGTTTGTGCTGCACCTAATTGACGAGCAAGCTCTTCGCGACGCTGACGCTCAATCTCAGCAAGCTCTTCTTCGGACTGAATACGAACATGACTTGTTACCTTTACAACCTCATGCTTCAAGCGCCCAAGCATATCTTGGAACATCTCAAATGCTTCACGCTTATACTCTTGCTTAGGATTCTTTTGCGCATAGCTACGTAAATGAATGCCTTGGCGTAAGTGGTCCATTGACGCCAAATGTTCTTTCCATAAAGTATCAAGAATATGTAAAAAGACCTGCTTTTCAAA
>NZ_LWGF01000934.1:0-1235 GCF_001635355.1 Oleiphilus sp. HI0125 | reverse complement strand
GACTGAAAAGGCACCTCAACATACATATCAATTCGATCTAATAAAGGGCCCGATAATTTTCGGCGATACTGTTCGATTTGTTGCGGCGTATCAGTACAAGCAATCGTTGGATGCCCTAAATAGCCACACGGGCATGGATTCATGGCAGCAATAAATTGAAAATTCGCAGGTAAGGTAATTTGATGCTGTGCGCGCGCGATCGAAATCGCATTCGACTCTAAAGGCTCTCGTAGCATCTCAAGACTATGCCTCGAGAACTCTGGCAGCTCATCCAAAAATAAAACACCCTGATGCGCTAAAGACACTTCGCCGGGTTTAGGTTTAGCGCCACCTCCTACAAGAGAAACCGCCGAACACGAATGATGAGGTGAACGAAATGGTGGTGTAAACCAATCCCCCTCATCTCTCGGAGTATTGGTTAAGCTATATAAAGCGGCTACGTCGCGTGCTTGTTTGATATTAAGTTGAGGCAATATGCCGCTGATACGCGAAGCAAGCATACTTTTGCCTGTTCCTGGCGGACCAAATAACAATAAGTTATGCCCTCCCGCTGCAGCTATCTCTAGCGCTTTACGCGCAGAATACTGACCAAGAACATCCGACAGATCATCTATTTGAGCATCTAGGTCTTGATCAGAAGTTTCTGCAGTATATCGGCATGTCGTTGCACGCTCAGGATCGCGAAGATATTCCACCAACTGCCGAAGGTCTTCTATGCCATAGATCGATTTTGCACCTAATAAGTGAGCATAACGGAGATCATCCTTTGCAACAAACACACGGTGGCTAGACTCGAGGCTTTCAATCAAAGAAGGTAAGACACCCGTGACGGGACTGCACTCTCCAGTTAATGCTAACTCGGCAATAAACTCGCAAGCGCTAATATCAACTCCATTCAATTGCCCACTTGCCGCCAAGATCCCAACAGCAATAGCTAAATCGAAACGGCCGCCCTCTTTCGGTATGTCTGCAGGCGCTAAATTAACGGTCACGCGGCGCATCGGGAACTCAAAACCACTATTTATAAGTGCGCAGCGCACACGTTCACGGCTTTCTTTTACGGCCGCCTCGGGTAAACCAACAACGGTAAATGAAGGCAGACCATTGGATAGATGCGTTTCACCAGCACCGCGTTCAAAAACACGCAGCTTTATAAAGCGAGCATGGACCACTTCCATAAACCCAATATTGGCTTTGTTTGGAAAGCGCGTATGTTTTTCTAACTGAGGCCCCAG
>NZ_LWGF01000933.1:0-1742 GCF_001635355.1 Oleiphilus sp. HI0125 | reverse complement strand
GTACTGGCTCATCCCTCTGGGCTTGTTTGCCTACATCGCCTTACCACTGAAACAAGCCAAAATCCTTAGTATCGTTGCAGGATTATGCTTCACTGCAGTGTTATTCCACCATGCAGATCTACTCACTGTTTCTTTGTTCGCCACGAGCTATGTACTGATGATTGCATTTGCAGGAACATTTGCAATGCTGCACCAGAGTCGCAGTCGTACTCTCGTTGAGTTAGCCATTCATGAGCCGGTGACTAGTGCTTACAACATCAGACACTTAGAAGACACACTGAATAAAGAAGTCTCACGATCTAAAGAAACAGAGCGCCCTGTTTCCATATTGTCTCTTGAAGTCGATTACTTTGAACAAATAGAAGAAATGCATGGTATTGGCATTCAGCAAGATTTATTGAAACAATTATCTGAAACGCTGAATGGAATGATTCGAGCAGGAGACAGCCAATACTTCGATGCCCAGCAGCGTTTTTACTTGCTACTACCCTGCACACCAGAAGAGGGCGTACTTGTCATTGCAGAACGAATCAGAAGAACGCTTGAAGAAAGCACGTGGCCCGAAGTGGACAGCATTACAGTCAGCATCGGCGCCAATACATTCACACCTGTTAAAAACTCAAAAAGCGCTCAAGAGTTGCTTCAAGGCGCGCATGCAGCGCTGGCTGAAGCACACAGCAAAGGTAATAATCGCGTTATATTGAACGACTAACCACCTAAGATGCCAAGTTTAATAGAGTTAAGTCACTGGCTCACCGCAAACGCGAGCTTAATATTACCTGCAATTGCAATCATCGCGTTTGTCGAATCATTTGCCATCGCAGGCATTGTTGTCCCAGGCGTTGCATTGCTATTTTCAGCTGCTGCCGTTGCAGGACTCGCAGGCATCCCGCTCATAGAGGTATTAGCTGCCGCATTTATCGGCGCTGTGCTTGGTGACGTTATTAGCTTTTATATTGGCCGTGCCTTCCACGACCGATTACCCCTCACATGGCCTTTTTCAAAGTATCCAAACGCCTTACAAGAGGGTGAAAGATTTTTTGAGAAATATGGCACCTACAGCGTAGTCATTGGTCGGTTTGTCGGACCTCTGCGTCCAGTACTCCCACTCACTGCGGGTGTACTCCAAATGTCACCCACCAAATTTATTCTTATCAATCTGCTTTCAGCTATCGCATGGGCTCCAGCCTATATATTACCCGGTTATTTGGGAGCAGAAATAACGCAACTCGCTACTCAAAATCGTGATATTACCTATGCCCTTGTGCTTGTTTTATGCCTAATAATTGCGATCAGCCTATTATGGTTATCACTGAGCAAACAGCGAGCAAAACCGTTCGTATACTTTGGCTCAATATTCACTTTAAGTGCCATAGCATTTTCAAGCATTGCTTACTTAAACATTAGCGGCATGCTAGATGGCTTTGATGTATGGGTTCTCGCCAAGGCATTAACTGTCAGGGATACCTTGTTTTACAGCTTCTTTGTTTTCATCACGCTGCTCGGCGATCAAGCTCTGCTTATCTTGTTATTCCTGATATGCGTTGCATCTCTCGCGACCCATAAACAATACAAGCATGCTATCTACTTCGCTCTGACGGGTATCACTGTCGCCGGATTCACCCATGGGTTTAAATACTTATTTAACACAATCCGCCCAGACCATTTGCTCGGTGCACTTTCAAGTGGTGCATTTCCGAGTGGGCATACCAGTGGAGCAGCTGTCTTCATCGGATGCTTAG
>NZ_LWGF01000932.1:0-972 GCF_001635355.1 Oleiphilus sp. HI0125 | reverse complement strand
CGTGACTACACGCAGTCAGGTGCTGAATTACAAGGTGGTAGCTTGGCGCCATCTGTGTATGAGCAATATGCCGCTGCAAACAGCTTCAATGGTGATATCAATACCATTCTTATGGATGGCGGCGGTAACGACATCTTGATCCCTGCTACACTTTTTGACCCTTACGGATGCCGCACGCAATGGTATCGTTGGAATCCTTCTCGTTCATGCAGAAACTTGATTGAAGATCAGCGTATTAACGCAGTGAACTTGTTGAATCAGATGGATGCAGATGGTGTTGCTAACGTTGTTTGGTTGGGTTACTACGAGCTTCCACGTGGCAATGCGAACTTAACGAAAGCTTTGAACATTGGTAACAATAAGCTTCGTAGCGCTTGTCAGAGTGATTCTGTAGCGAGCTGCCAGTTTGTTGATCCACGAGGCACTGTTCCAGCGAGCCAAGTTGAGAGTGATGACATTCACCCAACACCAGAAGGTTCAGTGAACCTTGCAGGACAAATTGAGCCAGTATTGTTCCCACTTCTATGATAAGAAGTTGAATCTGGCTTACGGCTAGATCGGTTTAATGTCGAAATAAAAAGCACGCCCTAGGCGTGCTTTTTGTTTATGGCTCTAGTGTTTTAAAGGTGCCATCAAGCCAACCCTGAATTTCTGACATATACCATGGAGAGAATGGATTATCAGAAACGCCACCTGCTGTGCGGGTATGAAGTATTTGTTCACTCATGTCTGCCGCGATGCGCACTGATGCGGCGAAACTCGTTTTGCGGCCAGCAGCTTCATAAAGCTGGCCTTGATGTGGTGTTGCTCGTCCACCGATCATTGAAACAGTTTTACTGTCTAGACCAAAGAATAGAGGCAGCTTGCCTTGCAGCAAAATGTTTGTGAATTGGAAGGTGTTGGTTTGACCCCACGTTCGTTCTTCAAAGTGCGTGCACACGTTCAAAAACGCCTGTTTAAAACATTCTGCTT
>NZ_LWGF01000931.1:0-1060 GCF_001635355.1 Oleiphilus sp. HI0125 | reverse complement strand
ATGGGGCGGATTGGCTTGTACGGTTTTATTGGCGTTAGCGTCTTCAGCGTATCTTGGTTTAAGTGCGTCAATGACAATTCAGCTTGTCATTATTACTTTGTTGGTCGCAATTATTTCGATTTTCGGTGATTTGACCGAGAGCATGTTCAAGCGTGAGGCGTGTATTAAAGACAGTAGTAATCTTTTACCTGGGCATGGTGGTGTGCTTGATCGTATCGATAGCCTTTCAGCTAGTATTCCAGTACTAACTGCACTTCTTTATAGCTTTGCTTGGATCTCTTGGGGTGGTCAGTGAGTTCTGAAGCTGTCTGTGTATTAGGTGCGACAGGTTCTATTGGTTTAAGTACGTTAGATGTTTGCGCGCAGCACCCTGAGAAGTTTTCAATATTTGCTCTAAGCGCACATTCTGATTGGCGGGCGCTACTAAAGCTGTGTTTGGTTCACAAGCCCAAGTATGCCGTTATTTCATCTGAGCAGGTGCGTGCTGATGCGGTTGAGGCGTTTAAAAATGCGAGTACCGACACGGAACTTTTGTTTGGGGCGGACGCGTTAACATTTATCGCTAGCCATAATGAAGTAGATATTGTTATGGCTGCAATCGTTGGTGCGGCTGGTTTATCTTCGAGTTTTGCTGCGGCCCAGTCAGGAAAAAAACTTCTTTTAGCGAATAAAGAGTCTCTCGTGTTGGCGGGATCGCTGCTCATGAATGCAGTGCGTGAGTCCAATGGTGTCCTGTTGCCTATCGATAGCGAGCATAACGCGATTTTTCAGTGCTTACCGCACAACTACGCGTGTGGGAATAAGCCTGGTTCGGAAGTAACCCAAATATTATTGACCGCTTCCGGTGGTCCGTTCCGTTCTTTCAATCGGCATCAGCTTGAGTTGGTAACGCCAGAGCAAGCGTGCACTCATCCCAATTGGTCAATGGGTAGAAAAATATCAGTCGATTCAGCAAGCCTTATGAACAAAGGTTTAGAGTTGATTGAAGCTTGTTGGTTGTTTGATGTTTCAAATGCCGATATTGAGGTTGTTGTGCATCCTCAAAGCATTGTTCACTCTA
>NZ_LWGF01000930.1:0-703 GCF_001635355.1 Oleiphilus sp. HI0125 | reverse complement strand
GTGTTTCATCATTATCTACCCGATACAGACTTTCCGTCGTTACAAGTCGACATTCTCGAAAATGAAGACTGGACAAGAAAATGGATAGAAAATTTTAAGCCCATATCTTGTGGCAAACGTTTGTGGATATGCCCTAGCTGGTGCGAGCCACCTGAGCCCGACGCAGTAAATCTGATGCTAGACCCGGGTTTAGCATTTGGAACAGGCACGCATCCAACAACATTCTTATGTCTCGAATGGTTAGATGCACAAGATTTAAAAGGCCAAACTGTGATCGATTATGGGTGTGGCTCTGGGATTCTCGGTATCGCAGCGCTACTTCTCGGCGCTTCACGTGTAATTGCTGTCGACAACGATCCTCAAGCACTTATTGCGACGAAAGATAACGCGGAGCGAAATCAATTATCTGCTGACGCTATAGAATGCTACCTACCGGATGATTGTCCAGACATTCATGCAGACGTATTAGTAGCCAATATTCTTGCACAACCACTTTACAGCCTCAGAGAGCATCTTTCGGGACTATGTAAAGCAAATGCGAGCATTGCGCTTTCTGGCATCCTCAGAGAGCAAGCCGAAGATTTATCGCAACATTATGGCACTCACTTTAAAATGCAGGCCGTAAATTACATGGATGACTGGTCGCGCTTGAGCGGAACCAAGAAGGATTAAGATAGTTATAAAAGCTATTACACAGCTTCAG
>NZ_LWGF01000929.1:0-1087 GCF_001635355.1 Oleiphilus sp. HI0125 | reverse complement strand
AGCATTATTACAAGCAATGACAGTCGCACCTTTTGCTTCAGCATCTTTGATGTAGTTTTGAAGGCGCTGATATTGGCGCTCATTGATCACTGCTGAGAAATCTTCGTTGTGCTTGAGCGTTGGGTACATGTCAGCGAATTCGCGCTGGAATGAATCAACAAAATGCTCAAGACGATTTTCAGGGCAAAGAATGTAGTCTGGCGCAATACAAGTCTGGCCAGCATTGAAGGCTTTACCAAACACAATCGGCTTGATGGCTTCATCCATTTTTACTGAGTCAGAAATAATCGTTGGTGACTTGCCGCCAAGCTCAAGGGTGACAGGGGTAAGGTTGGCAGACGCAGCACGCATAACATGGCGACCAACGCTCGTAGAGCCAGTAAACAACAAGTGGTTCCAAGGAATATCAGAGAATGAAACGGCTACATCCGCATCACCATTAATAACTGCGACTAGGTTTTGAGGAAAAATCTTCGATAGAAGTTCTTCAACAAATGCCGAGGTGACTGGGGTGAATTCAGACATCTTGATCATTGTACGGTTGCCCGCAGCAAGAGCTGAAACTAGTGGGCCAAGCGATAAGGATAAGGTGTAGTTCCATGGCGCGATGATTCCAACGACACCAAGTGGTTGGTATTCAACACGTGCGCTAGCAGGCATAAATAAAGTCGAAACCTTCTTCTTGTCGGATTGCATCCAACGCTTTAAGTTCTTAAGCGTGTAATCAATGCTATGCAGTACAGGCATGATCTCAGCGAGGCGTGTTTCGTTCTCGGAGCGGCTCGAAAAGTCTTGAGAGATCTTCTCAATGAACGTTGCTTCGTTGTCTAAAAGGGCTTGGCGCAGCTTCTTAAGATTCGCAACTCTTTCTTCATAGCTTGGCATCGGGTTACGACGGAAAGCTTGGGTTTGTTCTTTAAAAATGCCTTGCATTTTTTTGATCTGTGTCTGGCTTTCAGAAATTTGTACAACGTCAGCTACCATTGGGGCTTCCTCCGAGAGTATGCTTGCGCTTGATCACGCTTTTTATCATGTGTGGACTGCAAAATAAAAAATTAGAGTATATACTCTAATGAGTCAATGCGTT
>NZ_LWGF01000928.1:0-1057 GCF_001635355.1 Oleiphilus sp. HI0125 | reverse complement strand
TATAGCCGACCAAGAAACAAAATATTCCAATAGCCGCGGCAACACAGCCTTTAGATAAACGATGGATTTTGTGTAGCATGAAAATTCACCTATTCTCTGTTGATTGGCGCTAAGTATAGAAAGGAATTTCGACTTTGCTGAATCGATAGCAGTGCTCTGTATAAGTTTCTGGATTAATAATGCTCATCATTATGCTGTAGATTATCGAGATAAATCTGTCATCATCACAGGTAATGTTAAGATTGAGGTTCGACTTTTGAGTGTTGTGAATCCTCACTCTACGATTATTCAGCTAGTAAGATGGAATCTTAATGCGACAGCTAATCGATAAAATTTCTTTCTTTTACGGACTTATCGCCCTCAGTGTTCTCTGGTTAGTGCTTGCCTTTTTTATGGGTGATGAAACTCTCGATGCGCCCAGCATAGTAAGCTCTCCTGTCCCAGACTTCTCCAGCTATAAGAATGTAAAAGAAAAGAAAGACGCGTTTTTTTCTTACTTCTTACCTATTGTGGAACAAGAAAATGTTCGTTTGGAAAAACTACGTAGCGATATTCAAACCGAAAAGAGTCAAACAGAGCTTGAGCAGCTTGCCAAAAAATACCGCTTAGAGATTAGCTCTCCGATTACTGCGCCAGAGAAAGAGCAATTGCTGTCTCGGATCGATCAAATTCCCTCATCGTTAGTGTTAGCGCAAGCAGCGATTGAATCCGCCTGGGGAACATCTCGGTTCGCGACTCAAGGGAATAATTATTTTGGTCAATGGTGTTTTACCAAAGGCTGCGGTTTAGTTCCTTCCGCTCGCAATGATGGGGCGATTCATGAAGTGCGTGTGTTTGACTCGCCAACAGACTCTGTTCATGCGTATTTTAGAAATATTAATTCCCATCCAACCTACGCTCAGCTGAGAGATTTACGTGCGCAAGCACGCGCAAATGGCGAGCCCATTCACGGCTGTGTGCTTGCCGAGGGGTTGTCGAGATATTCAGAACGTGGTCAGCATTATATTGATGAGATTCGACAAATGATTCGCGTAAACAAACTCACTCCGCATAGTTT
>NZ_LWGF01000927.1:0-808 GCF_001635355.1 Oleiphilus sp. HI0125 | reverse complement strand
GTTGTCGCACTCAAAAGCGAGCTATCTGAAGCAGAATCACACACCGCACAACAAGAAAAAGAAAAGCAAGCGCTAGAGCATCGTCACTCTGCGTTGTTAGAAGTACTGCCCGCTGGCGTCGTGGTCCTTGATGGCAAAGGCATTATACGAGAATACAATCCTGCGGCTGTTGAACTTTTAGGTGAGCCTCTTGAGGGAGAACGGTGGTTTGACGTTATTAAACGTTGTTTTGCGCCTAAGCATGACGATGGTCACGAAGTGTCCCTAAAAGATGGTCGCAAGCTTGGCATACAGACGCGTTCACTTAAGTCTGGCGACGGCCAATTAATATTACTCAACGACCTTACCGAAACGCGTGCTTTGCAAGCCCAAGTTAGTCGCACCGAAAGACTAAGTTCGTTAGGTCGAATGGTGGCCAGTTTGGCGCATCAGATTAGAACTCCTCTTTCTACGGCCATGCTATATGCGGGACATCTTAGACGACCAAAAATGAATGAAGAGATGCGTATTGAGTGTGCTGAAAAATTGCTTTCTCGTCTCACACATCTAGAGCATCAAATACGCGATATGCTTGTTTTTGCAAAAGGCGAAACTCGATTAGCCGAGCAGGTGCGCATGCAAGCATTCTTTGAGAGTTTGCAGACTGCTGCAAAGCCTTTGCTTGATAAACACATGGTCAGTTCGACTTGGTCAAATGCCTCACAGGGGCAAATACTGTGTAACCAAGAAACCTTGGTCGGCGCGTGTATCAACTTAATTAATAACAGCATTGAAGCTCACGAAAGCTCAGATGCGCGACGTCAGTTGG
>NZ_LWGF01000926.1:0-1255 GCF_001635355.1 Oleiphilus sp. HI0125 | reverse complement strand
GCTTTACACAGCATATGGTTGACCCGGAGATACTTCAGACCAAAATAGAGATATGGATGACGCAATATGGCTTAGCGCCAGCTCAATGCATTCGTCATGAAGAGGGCGTTTTACCGATGGGACGCGTCAATTCTGGTCATACATCCTGGCCACGCGCCGGCCTCGCTGCTGGCGCATTGCGCGCCTCTTCCGGTTATGGTTTTTTAGCGATGCAGCACTGGGCGGCAGCGACGGCCGAACAGTGGATTCGTACGGGCCGTCTTGAAACCGTTGATACTTATCATCCGAGCGTTCGATTCCTCGACGCTTTGTTTATCAAGGTGCTGATTAATCAACCAAGATTAGGGGGTGATATATTAAGTCAAGTGGCTCGGGCGCTGCCTGATGACGGCTTTGCCCGCTTTATGGCTGGCGAGGCGAGCGTAAAAGATTGGCTAAATGTCATCATGGCAATGCCCAAAATCCCCTTTATTCAGGCGCTCTGTCAGCCGCGCGGATTCATCAATTCAGGCGGAGCAAAAAAATGCTAATCGCCAATAAAAAAGTACAAACAAATGCCCAAGGCAATGCCATCAATACCTGCGGTCCCTACCTACTGATTAGCGCTCTGGCAATCGCACTACAACTCCTTCCGAGCGATCTATCGTTATATATTTTAGTGGGCCTCGTCATTGTTTATGGGCTGCCCCATGGCTTACTTGATCCATGGATCTTCGATCAAAACATTCATCAGCGTAAAACACGTTTCATAAGATTTAGCAGCCTCTATCTTTTGCTTTGCATGCTGGCGTTTGGGCTTTGGCTCGCGCTGCCCACTTTATCGTTATGCCTATTTTTAGCGCTTTCCTCTTGGCATTTTGGCGAAGATGTGGAAACCAATAAGGAGCCATACGCTCACTACTTACGTGCGCTCTATGGTGCCAGCATCATTGCCTTTCCCTTTGTTTGGCACACGCAAGAAAGTGTGGCGATTTTAGCGCAATTGGGGGTTTCAGCCTCAGAAACGAGTGCGTTTATCATTGCCACAGGTTTGGTGAGCTTGGCGGCATTCATCAACCTGTTTACCGTATTTACCCGACCATTTCGTCTCGAATGGCTGTTTTTGCTCACACTCTCGTATGCCTGTCATCCGTTTGCATATTTTGCGCTGTATTTCTGCTGTTTACATAGTCACCGTCACATACGCCATTATGCAAAATACCTTGCCGCCGCTCGAAGTGACTTAAAAGCACCCTTGGGGCGCTTGTTCGTGCTG
>NZ_LWGF01000925.1:0-1362 GCF_001635355.1 Oleiphilus sp. HI0125 | reverse complement strand
AAATCTGGGTAACGCCGGATAGGAGAAGTAAAATGCGCGTAGTGTTCGTATGCTAGGCCAAAATGCCCTTTCTCTTCTGGGCTGTATACCGCTTGGCTCATCGAACGCAGCATCATTGTTTGAATCACGCTAAAGTCAGGACGATTAGCGATCTGCTCAAACAAGACTTGATAATCAGCAGGCTTGGGGGTTTCTCCTCCACCCAAAAATAAGCCCTGCTCGTTTAGGAAGGCGCGTAAGTTTTCGAGCTTCTGTTCACCCGGCCCCTCGTGAACACGGTATAAGGCAGGCAATTTCTCAGCGATTAGAAATTCCGCTGTCGCCACATTCGCACATAGCATGCATTCTTCAATGATCTTATGTGCATCATTTCGTTCACGAGGAACGATCGCATCGATTTTGCGCTCTTCACCAAAGATAATTTGCGTTTCAACTGTTTCAAAATCGATCGCGCCACGTTCTGTTCGGCGTTTTCTTAAAGCTTGGTACAACTCGAAAAGGTCATAAATCTGCGGTAAACGCTCGGCAAAGTCTTCGCATAATTGGATTCCTTCAACACTATCAGGCTCATCCAAAATCGTGCCGACTTGGTTATAGGTCATGCGAGCATGACTATGCATAACAGCCTCGTAGAAATAACTCTTTTCTACTTTACCCTCTGGGCTCAACTCCATTTCGCAGACCATACATAGACGATCAACTTTAGGATTCAAAGAGCATAGGCCGTTAGATAGCAACTCCGGTAGCATCGGTACGACATGATCTGGAAAATATACCGATGTCGCGCGCTTGTTCGCTTCATGATCTAAGGGGCTATCAACATTAACGTAATGACTAACGTCTGCAATCGCGACATATAGACGCCAACCACCTTCGTCGCGGCGCTCGCAATACACAGCGTCGTCAAAGTCTCGTGCGTCTTCACCGTCGATAGTAACTAAAGGAAGATCCCTTAAATCAATGCGTCCAGATTTATCGGCCTCGCTAACCTCTGGTGTAAACGATTCAATCTGAGCGATTAAATCTTCCGGCCATTCATGAGGAATATTATAAGAACGAATCGCTACCTCGATCTCCATACCCGGTGCTAAGTGATCCCCGAGCACTTCGGTAACTTCACCCGTCGCGTGTTCTCGTTTAGATGGCTGATGCAAGATTTTAGCAACAACATATTGCCCATGCTTCGCACCTAAGGTGTCTTCTTGAGCAACCACAACCTGTTGAGTCTCTCGAACACTTTCGACTTCAACAAAACACAAACCACTTTCAAAGAAAATGCGCCCAACAACATCTTTTGTATTGCGTTCAATGACCTCCATGATCACAGCATGACCGCGACCTTTCGCATCAACGTGATCAACC
>NZ_LWGF01000924.1:0-760 GCF_001635355.1 Oleiphilus sp. HI0125 | reverse complement strand
AGACAAAATTGAGTGAACATAAACTCGATCTTGTCGACGCGATGGTTATCGCAGCGGATGATACAGCCGATGATGAAACAGTTGCCGAATATGAGCGCAGCGCATGCCCAACATGTGGTTCATGCTCTGGAATGTTTACCGCAAATTCAATGAACTGTTTAACTGAAGCGATTGGTCTTTCGCTTCCTGGTAACGGCACGACACTCGCGACGCATGCCGACCGTGAGAAATTGTTCTTAAAAGCAGCAGATTTGATCGTTGATATTACGCGCCGTTACTACGAACAAGACGACGAATCTGTCTTGCCTCGATCAATTGCCAACACTAAAGCGTTTGAAAACGCTGTAGCACTTGATGTTGCCATGGGCGGATCAACAAACACTATTCTTCACCTCCTCGCTGCGGCACAAGAAGCAGAGTTGGATTTCTCAATGAAGAACATCGACGAACTAAGTCGCAAGATTCCTCAGCTATGTAAAGTCGCACCAAACTCTCCAAAGTATCATATTGAAGATGTTCACCGCGCAGGCGGCATCATGGCTATCTTGGGCGAACTCGATCGTGCTGGCATTCTGCATACAGATACGCCAACCGTTCACTCAGCAACAATGAAAGAAGCGCTAGCCGAGTGGGACATCATGCAAAACNACTCACCTGAATTGGCAGAGTTCTTTAAAGCAGGTCCAGCGGGCATTCCAACACAGACCGCGTTTAGCCAAGCGACAAGATGGCCAAGCCTAGATGGTGACCGTAAAGATGG